>CAJWLI010000085.1 GCA_913043075.1 uncultured Gammaproteobacteria bacterium | reverse complement strand
CCATAATCTGGTATCCCTCTGCGTCCTGCGGTTGAGGAAATATTAATGATTGAACCTCCGTTTCCAGCAGATCTAATAAGTCTTCCACCGTGTTTAGTCACCAAATAGACACTGTTTAGGTTGGCGTCGACTGTCGAATACCATAGCTCGTTGTCCATATCTAAAATCGGAGCGGCCCCTGCGCCGCTTGGAACTCCTGCATTATTGACTATGATATCGAGCTTTCCAAAAGCTTCGCTGGCACTTTTCACTATTGCCTTAACATCTGATTCTTGAGTGACATCTCCTTCAACCGCTACGGCGTTGCCTCCGTTTTTCTTTATCTCATCAGCGAGCGATCTTACTCCCGTCCAATTCATCTCTTTTTCATTGATCGGTCTGTCTTCTTTTGCTCGGGCGCGCCCGGTAACTACTAGGCTAGCTCCGTCTAAAGCGAGACGAAGTGCTATTGCCCTTCCAAGTCCTCTGTATCTCGAAGCGCCAGTGACTAGAGCCACCTTACCCAACAAATTTTCCATGCTAAAAACCCCAGATTATCTTCACGGATGATAATATACACGCCAGGGCGTAGGCTCAGAGAATAACATGATCTAGGAAAAGTTGAGAGCTCCTAGACCACACAGAGACCCAACTAACAGAAGGTTCGGTGCTCATGCGCCGGCGATAATGGAGCAATTTGAGCGGTGGATAATTGAGGTGCTTTCTTGAACAAGTTAGAACAACTAAAACAAATGACAGATGTAGTCGCCGATACCGGTGATCTTTCAGCAATTAAACAGTACAAGCCCGTTGATGCGACGACCAATCCCTCTCTTTTGCTTAAGGCAGTTGATTTGCCAGAGTACAGATCACTGATTTTGTCGTCTAGGGACTGGGCGGCTAGCAAAGGCGGCGGAAATCAGGAAATCGTTTCCAATAGCTGCGATAAGCTGGCCGTTGAGATCGGAACCGAGATTTTAAAAATAATTCCGGGTAGAGTTTCTTCTGAGGTGGACGCTAGGTTGTCTTTTGATGAGAAGGCTACGATAGAAAAAGCTAAGCAACTTATTGATCTCTACGATCAAAATGGAATTCCCCCTGAAAGAGTCCTAATCAAAATTGCTAGTACTTGGGAAGGGATCCGAGCTGCAGAGAAACTCGAAAAAGATGGCATTAATTGTAATTTAACGCTTCTTTTTGGATTTGATCAGGCGATCGCTTGCGCTGACGCAGGCGTATTTCTGATATCTCCCTTTGTTGGAAGAATTCTAGATTGGCACAAAAATAATTCAGCCGAGGCATTCACCGCGGAAAATGATCCAGGCGTTGCGTCAGTAAAGAAAATATACGGTTACTACAAAGATCATGGGTATAGAACAGTTGTCATGGGAGCAAGCTTTAGAAACATTGGCCAAATCGAAGAGTTAGCGGGGTGCGACAGATTGACGATAAGCCCAACTCTTCTAGATGAGCTTTCGCTGGACTTGGCGAAATTGGAACGGAAGCTTCACCCCTCAAAATCTTCCGGCTCGGAGCGGATCGAACAAACTGAGTCCTCTTTCAGACTGGGACTCAACGCGGATGCGATGGCACATGAGAAGCTTGGGGAGGGAATACGTCTTTTCGCAAAGGACCAAGAGCGTCTAGAAAATATTATTTCCGAGGCGCGTGACTAACCTTTACGTGCTCACTAAAGCGTAGTCTTCCAAAATTTTCTGATAAATCTTGGGCCTCGGAATATTAAGTTGCTGCCGCACATCATCAATTGGTTGCTCTAGCATTGTCTCCCAGTCCTGCTGAGGTAACCAAGCGGCCCGTTTGCCTGCCATGTAAGCCCCAAAAAACGCTTTTAATACGCCTGAACCTAACTCTCTATAGTGTCTAAAAGCCCCTACTATCGCTATGAGTCCCAATCCTCGGTTTTTAGTTTGGGCATAAGTAAACGCAAGAAGGCAGACCTCGCCGAAAGTATCTCGGCCATAGCCTGTCAATACATGCCAAAGGTCGTGCTGATCCCTCATCCTCTTTCCAAACGCTATGAGTTCCTCTGATTGGTTCTCCAATTCTGGAGGCACATTCTCTTCGCTTGCGTCTACCAAGCCGTCAGCAGTTATTTTCTCTGATTGCACGAAAGAGAGATAAGAACGGCCTAAACTATCGGCCGCGTTTTCAGCCAGTCTCTTCCGGTTTTGCAGGGTTTCTAACAGTTCTCTTTTTTCTTTTATGATTCTCCTGCCTGTCTCCGTTAACTTAAAACGGTCAAAGGCTTTGAAGAGTGAGTCACCTGACATCGCCCTAATAATCGCAAAAACCTCCTCGGTGTTATCGGGATTTGCAATCAGTCTTTTTATAGCTCTTAGCGCGACTAAGGGCTGCATCCGCCTAGTTGAACTCTTCATCATTTACTCCTGAGACTTCTAGTTTACATAGTAATCGGTCGGGTGGGCTTGTCAACATGCACAAAGCATTTTGCCTTTGTTCAAAACTTTCACCTTGTATTATTCTGGTGCAAAAAATTCGGGAAAATAAATCTAAGATAAGATGGTGTTCCCAATCTTCTTAGTCAACAATAGACGCGTGTTTAAAACTTGGAGTAACTAATGAGCTTTTCGCTATACGATGCAACAGTACCCAATTATCTACAGATCCTAAGAGCTACCGCAGAAGTGCTAAAAAAGGGGGAGTCACATTTCTCTGAAAATAATCTTGACCTCAAGGAGTTGCTATATTCAAAGCTTGCAGACGACATGGCTCCTTTTCAATTTCAAGTTGTGTCGGTTGCGCATCACTCGATGGGCGCTTTAAAAGGGTACGAGGCCGGAGAGTTCTCTCCGCCGATTACCCGTGACGGCCCAGTTTATGGAGATCCCGATTATCAGGGTTTAAAGGCGTTAATAGAAAGAGCTATTGCTGAAGTCGAGAGTTGTTCCAAGGAACAGGTGGATTCTTGGACAGGCAAACAAGTCGTGTTCAAGATGGGAAAAAATGAATTTCCCTTCCAAATTGAAAACTTTGTAAATAGTTTTTCCATACCAAACTTTTACTTTCATGCGACCACTACCTATGCTTTTTTTAGGATGCGAGGTGTTGCTCTTGGGAAGATGGATTTTCTAGGCGCATGGAGAATGGGTTGAGCTGAAAATGCCTTACACCCATCAATCTTCCGAGGACTTTTTAGGGCACCCAAAAGGACTTTATGTTCTCTTTCTCACAGAGATGTGGGAGCGGTTCAGTTATTACGGTATGCGTGCGCTCCTCATCCTTTATCTTACGAAGCACTTCTTGTTCGGTGATAAAGAGGCAGGTTTGCTTTACGGGAGTTATGCGGCCCTCGTTTATGCGATGCCAGTGATAGGAGGTTTGATAGCAGATCGTTATCTGGGCTTTCGGAGATCGACGCTGCTCGGTGCCTGGCTTCTGGTCGCAGGGCATTTTGGAATGGCATTTGAAGGTCCAAACGCAATTTATGTCGGAGATGAAGTAGTACGTGATTCTTTTTACGAGCAAACCTTTTACTTATCGCTCGCCTTTATTGTGGTAGGAGTTGGACTTTTAAAACCAAGCATTTCTAATTTAGTTGGTCAGCTATATCTGCAGAGCGACCCCAGACGAGATTCGGGCTTTACGATATTCTATATGGGCATCAACATTGGAGCGTTTTCTGCGACTTTGCTGTGTGCTTATCTTGGGGAAACCTATGGATGGCGCTATGGCTTTGGATTGGCGGGTCTCGGCATGTTGGTCGGTTTGTTTACTTTTATTCGGGGAGGTAAGCATATTGCTGGGGTTGGGGGGCTACCGGCTGGGTTTGAACAAAGCAAGGAAGAAATTTCGCTTGCGTCGCGTAAATTCTGGCCCGTTTATTTAGGTTTAGCGGTTAGCGTAATTTTAGTCTGGCAGTTAGTTCAATACTCCAAGGACTTAGGTATTTTGCTGATTATCCTTGGTCTGGGAATTTTGGTCTGGTTCTGTTGGTTCTCACTTAAACGCTGCACAAAAATCGAAAGGGATAGAATGATCGCATTGCTCGTCCTCATCTCTTTTTCTGTTTTTTTCTGGGCTCTCTTTGAGCAAGCAGGATCTTCGATTACGCTTTTTACGGATCGGAATATAAAAATGGGTGAGATCTTCACAGCCGGAATGTTTCAGTCTTTCAATCCTTTATTCATAATATTGCTGGCTCCGCTGTTCGCTTGGTTATGGACGAAGCTCGGAAGAATGAATTTGGAACCGAGTGCTCCGCTAAAGTTTGGCTTAGCTATTTTTCAGGTTGGTTTCGGTTTCGCGATTTTAGTCTACGGATCCTCTTTTGCTGGCCCTGATGGGAAAGTCGCGGTTATTTGGTTAGCGTTAATGTACTTGTTTCACACCACAGGAGAGCTCTGTCTTTCCCCGGTCGGTTTGGCTATGGTCACCCGCCTCAGCGTGGGCCAAGTAGGCGGAATGATGATGGGAGTTTGGTTCTTGTCCAGTTCATTTGCAGCCTACATAGGGGGTGTAATAGCGGGTGCGATGGCAATTGAAGGAGATAATTCTTCGGTTTCTGTTGGGGTAGAGTCGCTATCCGTGTATACGGATGTTTTTGCACAGCTAGGCATCTTTGCAATGCTGCTGGGTCTTGGGCTTATGCTTATATCCCCACTAATAAAACGACTAATGCATTAGCGGGAGAAGAGCGAGGACATGAAAGGCCCTTTGAGTGGAGTAAAAATTATTGATCTCAGCAGCGTTATTTCAGGGCCTGTTGCGACGGTTTTGCTTTGTGACCAAGGCGCAGAGGTCATTAAAATCGAATCGCTCGATGGGGATATAGTCCGGCGAATGGGAGCCGGGGACGGAGAATTGAGCCCGAGTTTTCTAACCGCTAACCGTGGCAAACGTTCACTGGCAATTAACCTAAAGAATAAGAAAGGAACTGAAATAATTAAAAAGCTTGTCCTCGATGCGGATGTGTTTGTCCAGAACTTCAGGCCAGGCGTAATCGAACGGATTGGTCTTGGTTATGAAGTTTTGAAAGAGATTAATCCCAGACTGCTTTATGTCTCGATAAGTGGTTTCGGAGAGATAGGTCCTTACGCTCAAAAGCGCGTCTACGATCCTGTAATTCAGGCGCTGACTGGCTTGCCTGATATTCAGGCTGATAACGAAAATTCCCGACCCAAGATGGTTAGAACTATAATCCCGGATAAAGTTACAGCTCTTACTGCGGCGCAGGCAATTACGGCGGGCCTTTTTAAAAGAGAAAAAGAGAAGGGTAACGGCCAACACATTAAGGTGGCGATGGTGGATGCGACTATCGCTTTTCTATGGGCTGAGGGCCTTGTGGGTTTGACTTCGGTAGGAAAGGAAAAAAATTTACGACGGGGTCAGCTGGCCCAAGACTTGATATTTGAAACCGCTGACGGCTTCATAACTTGCGGCGCCGTATCAGATTCAGAGTGGAAAGGTCTTTGTTCTGCTTTGGAGCAGCCAGCTTGGCTTGAGGATGAAAGATTCAGCACTCCTTTAGGACGGGTTTTAAATGCGAAGGAGCGCTTAGAGGGTATGAGCGATGTGCTTGTTTCGAAGAAGAGTGCCGATTGGATAGAAACTCTGGAGGCCAATGATGTTCCTTGTGCTCCAGTCCTCAGCAGGGTGGAGATGCTAGAAAATGAGCAGATAAAGGCGAACGAGATTATATACGAATACGAGCACCCGAAATTGGGAATGGTTAGACAAGCTCGCCCGGGAGCAAAATTTTCTGAAAGCGAGGTGAGAAAAAGGGCCACTGCTCCCGCTCTAGGTGAGAATTCTAAAGAAATTTTATCTGAACTTGGGCTCGATCCGTTAGATATAGAAAAACTTTTCGAAAATAAAATAGTTCTTGGGCGTGAAAAAGAATGACTAAAGAAATATCTGTCTGGTTCGTCATTCTTTTGCTTGCTGGTTGCGGTAATTCAGAGCTTCAGTTTGCGCTAATTGGAGACAACCCCTACGGGGATGACAATGTTTTCAAGTACGAAAAATTGATCGAAGACATCAATAGTAGCGATGTCAATTGGGTGATTCACCTCGGTGATATGAAAAACGGCCGAAGTAGTTGTAGCGATGAGAAATTTCTTTCTCTTTATGAACTTAACTCAAAATTTCACATGCCTTTTGTGTTGACGCCGGGAGATAACGACTGGTTTGACTGTCGTCGCGAGTCCGCAGGAAGCTGGGGACGCATGAATCGGCTTAATAAGTTGAGGGAGATTTTTTTTCAAGAGGACCATCCTCTGGAGGCTGAGACGCAATCAGAAACTAGTGTCTATTCTGAATTTGTAGAGAACGCGCTCTGGGTTCAGGAAGATATTCTTTTTGCTACCGTTCATCTCGTCGGCGTAAGTGGAAGGGAAGGGGGATTGGATTTGCACGGATATATTCAGGATGCTGCTGTCGAGTGGTTGCAAACAATCTTTAAGAGAGCTCGTGAAAAAAATGTA
>CAJWLI010000084.1 GCA_913043075.1 uncultured Gammaproteobacteria bacterium | reverse complement strand
CCTCTCTATTGATGGCAAACAGTGCCGCTGGAGACGATCTAACCCGAGCCACCGCCTACCTTGTAACTAGTCCGAACTCAGTGAATAAGACCTTCGTACACATCATCAATTCTTCGGAATCGGATCAAAGTTTCAGGGGCAATTTATACCGAGCCGATGGACAAAGGGTGGGAATTGAAAATGCCCAACTGCATAACGGTTTTGTAGGAAAGAATGGAAGACTGGTAATCGAATCCAAAGATCTCGTTTCGCTTTTTGATATCAATCCTTGGTCAGGCCCAGCTATCTTAGAGATTTCCGGGTCCCAGAAATTTGACGTGATGACAAAACTGACCAGTCCCAGCGGACTGGTCAGCAACACAAATTGCGTGCGACAAAGCGAGGTCCATAATCTGGAAGGCTCTGAGAGCGGGATCGAGACCTATTTACGCTTCATCAATATTGGCGAAACACCGCTTGGGAGCATCCGAGGGACAATAAGAGACGCCGCAGGAAGCATCATTGGAACTCAAGATACTGAATTCCTCTCCGGCCTTGATCCTAAACAAGCTGTCTGGCTAAACAAAGACAGACTAATAGAGGCCGTTGGCGAGGCGTGGTCTGAAACTGCTTCCTTAAAAATATCATTACCCATGCCGAATTTAAGACTCTTGAATCTTAACTTCGTGAATGATGAAACCTTTTTTAACTTTAGCTGTTTCGAGTCCGGTGAAAATGGCCGCGTGTATTTGATTACAAACGCGTCCAGTAAAAACATAAGCGAAACACATTTTGTTAACCTAGGGGACAGCGCCTCAAATGTCTCGGGATCCCTTTTCTCAAGTAGCGGCGAAGCGCTCGGCTCGCCAGGATCGCTATCTGATCAAATAGCGCCCGGTGGAAGGGCTGTTTTATCGGCCAACGACTTCGAGGACGCACTTGGCGCAGAGACCTGGGAAGGACCCGCGCTGTTTGAAATCGAGAACGACAAAAACTTTGCGCTAATGACAAAACTGACCAGCCCAAGCGGCCTGATCAGCAACACGAATTGCGTGCGTGAGACAGATGTACACAATATCGAGGGCTCTGACTCTCCGGACATGACTTACATCCGTTTCATAAACCAAGGATCAAGTTCCATAAGAAATATAACAGGCAATCTTTACGACCATGCGGGACGGTCGATAGGGACCCAAAATAAGATTCTGATAGATGCCCTTGGGCCAAAAGAACAAAGATGGATTAACCGATCCAAGCTCGAGCAGCTCTTTGAGTCAGTATGGACAGCGGAGGCAACACTAAAAGTTGATGCGGAAAACGTCCAAGAACTTCGGCTACTGAACTTGAACTTTGTCAACAATGAAACCTTTTTTAATTTTTCTTGCTACGAAAACTCAAGCAGCCCCGGCCCAGTAGACGCTTTGTCATTTTTTACAACCAATGTTTCAAATCAGATCGTCCAGGAAAAATGTGTAAACTGTCATACTAACGAGGGGCCTGCCGGCGGGACCGGACTAAAATTCGAAGCAGGATCGAACGCCGAAACGACGGCACGGAACCTAACGGCACTTGAGACCTTTATTCAGTCCAGCCTGGGAAACTCTGATCGAATCCTTGATAAGGTGAGAGGAGTCGGGCATGGGGGAGGTTCGCAGTTGTCCTCTTCCTCGGAGGATTACAAAAACCTCGTGGCACTTCTGGGACTCATTGGCGAGAATGTAGCTCCGGATAACTCGACCAACGAAGGCAGCTTTTGGGGAGGAGTTGAACTCTCTCTCCCGGAAGAAACGCTGAGGAGAGCCTCAATTATCCTCGCGCGAAGAGTGCCGACAAACGAAGAAATAGCCTCTGTTAAGAATGCCTCAAAATCTGAAATGAGATCGGCAGTGAAAAACCTCATGAATGGAAAAGGATTTCATGACTTCCTAACGAGCGGCGCTAATGATCGTCTTCATACCGACGCTTTTTTAAATGGCCTTTTCCTCGATGCTGTTGATCTAAACAACGGTTGGTTTCTTCCTGTAGGTGCCGAAAAATACTTTGCGCTTGGTGACAAGACGACACTCGACGGGCCACCAGAAGATAACTGGGTTCAAAGGTGGATGATGAGCATGGCAAAAGTGCCGCTGGAACTGATCGCTTATATTGTCGAAAACGATCGCTCTTATAAGGAAGTTGTCACCGCCGATTACATGATGATGAATCCGATCATTTCGGAAATCCTAAACGGGGGAATTGTATTTGAGGATGAAACTGATCCGCTCGTTTTCAAACCAGGAAAAAACCAAGGCCAAGTGGTCAGGGATGAGCAGCACGAATCCGAATTTGTTCAGAACTATGGAACTCGAATCGATTCTCACGGGGATTTCATCGAATACCCGCACGCCGGAGTATTAAATACTCATTCATTTTTAAACCGCTACCCGACCACTGACACAAATCGTAATAGGGCGCGTTCAAGGTGGACCTTCTACCATTTTCTTGGTGTTGATGTCGAGAAATCCGCAGCAAGGACCACAGATCCAGAAGCATTGGCTGATACAGATAATCCGACTATGAATAATCCTGCCTGTACGGTTTGCCACGAATTGTTGGACCCAGTCGCAGGCGCATTTCAAAACTACGGGAACGACGGCAAATACAGAGATGGACATCTGGGAAGAGATGCCCTGCCTGACTCTTATAAGTTTGCCGATCAAGAGAACACCGATGATTCTAATTCTTATCAAGAGGGAGATACCTGGTTCCGAGATATGCGAACGCCGGGTTTTGATGGCGGACTAGTTAATAATCCTGATCATTCTCTTAGTTGGTTAGGAGAGCGAATCGCAGATGATCCAAGGTTTGCAACGGCCGCCATCAAGTTTTGGTGGCCGGCGATTATGGGTTCAGAGGTTGCCAGGGCACCGGAGATTGCGACCGACGCTAATTTCTCCGATCAGCTCACGCTTTTTGAGGAACAGAATAAGTTTATCTCTGAACTCGGAGAAAGTTTTAGTCAAGGGATCAGAGGCGGAACTCCCTTCAATGCAAAAGATCTATTCACAGAAATGATCTTGAGTCCTTGGTTCACAGCGAAAAAAATCGACCCTGAGAAGATCCAGGCGGCATCGAGCACCTCAGGAGATATTGGCAATCGACGATTGCTGACCCCAGAAGAACTGGAAGCAAAAACTTTTTCACTCCTCGGCTCAAAATGGGGTTCGAACGGAAAGGAGGATCTTTTTCAATACGATCTAGAGTATACGGCGCTGGGCGACCGATACGGGCTTTACTATGGCGGCATAGATTCTAATGGTATTCGAAATCGAGCAAGAGCAATGTCATCTTTAATGATTAATGTCGCGGAAAGACAGGCGCTCGAGATGGCTTGCCCCGCCGTGATAATGGATTTTTCGAGGAGCCCTGGTGACCGGCTTCTATTCGAAAATATTGAACCGATGATCGAACCTGACTCCGAATCAACTCATAGCTATCAGGTATCCGCTGAATCCTATGAAGCAAGCGAAACGTTTAGCCATTACTTATCAATATTGCCAGGCGAAAAACGAATTGCAATCGGCTTCGCAAACGACTTTTACGATGGAGCAGATGAAGATCGAAATCTTTTCATTGCGCGAATAAAGATCTCAGATGGTGCTGGAAAAATAATTTTGGACGCAGATTTTAGTCAATATAATCAAAATAACTTAATTGATGGAATAGGCCTAAGAGAATTAAATTGTGGTGATTATTCGTTCAGCAACGACTCATTCAAGTTCTGGTCAAATTGCAGCATTGAAATTCCCTTCGAAACGGCTGCGCCTGGCGACTTGCACGTCGCCGTGAGTGCGTGGGGAGAGCAAGCCGGGGAAGACCTTCCACTACTAAACGTCAGCGTGAAGTCTGACGCGGCGGGTGGGGAGAGTGCTGGAGCCAGGAAGATCAAAACAAAAATCGTGGAGCTTTACTCCAAACTTCACGGTGTTGAACTCAGCGAAAGTCATCCAGACATTCAATTAAGCTACGAACTTTTAGTTTCATCTTGGGAAGGCCGAAAGACAATTGAAAACACGCGAACCGAGCCTTGGCCCGAAGAGAGCTGTCGATGGGCCGATTGGGAGCTAAGGCAAGAATTATACAATGACGATGATGACGTCACGGGGATGAAGTACGCCTGGATGTCCATACTCATTATGCTCATGACCGATTTTAACTATCTACACGAGTAACAAACAGGAAGGCTCGAAATGCAAAGAAGGGGTTTTTTAAAAGCAGGACTTTTTTTAGGGACCGCAGCGTTGCATCTGCGAACTCCAAGGTTGTACGCGGCGCCGTTTGAGGGATATAAGGGAAAATTACTCGTTACCTTGCAATGCGATGGCGGGTGGGACGTTACAAGCTTTTGCGACCCCAAAACTAATCAACCAGGCGAAAAGGAAATCACTCACTGGTCCAAAACCAAAGAAACCCAAAATATCGGAAACCTTATATATGCACCCTATGCCAACAATCAGTCTTTCTTTGAAAAACACTATAAGGACATGCTGGTTATAAACGGGGTAGACATGCAAACGAACTCGCACACCACCGGCGTTTTGCACAACTGGAGTGGCCGCAACTCGGAGGGTTTCCCAACACTTACCGCGATGTTCGCAGCCAACAATGCCCCCGAACAACCCCTGTCATACATTAACTTCGGCGGCTTTGCGCAAACTGCTAACCTGATCAGATTCAGTCGGTTTCAAAACGTTGGCGATCTAACAGACTTGCTTGAACCAGAGTACCAGTGCTGCCCGAATGATAATGGCGAGGAACGGCCACCACTAAAACGCTCGCAAGAAATCGAACGCATCCGAGACCTAAGGAAACAAAAAACGAGGAGAATGTTAGAACGAATAGATCTTCTCGGCCGAGATAAAAATAATTTGCAAGCGTTTAACGATGCGCTCACTTCTAAGGAGAGTTTGAAAGAATTCAAAAGCTACCTGCCGAAGAGCGAGGAACTCGAGGGAAATATTTCGGTCTCAACAGATACCATGAGTAATCTCCGCGACCAGATAAAACTTACGGCTGCAGCTTTTCAATCGGGTCTTACCTCGGCAGCAGATTTGTATATTGGAGGGTTTGATACGCATAGCACCCATGATTCGTTGCACGAACCTCTGCTGGCATTCACCACAGACGCGATTCAGCTCTTTTGGCAAATCGCTGAAGAAAAAGGAATCGCAGACAGGATTACTCTCGTTATCGGCTCTGACTTTGGGCGAACACCGCACTACAACGGCACGGACGGAAAGGATCACTGGCCCATCGGTTCTGTCGTCTTGATGGAAAAAAATGCACCTTGGGCAAACAAAGTAATCGGAAACACGGACGAAGGACACAATGCTCAGAAAATAAACCCGAACACGCTAAAAATTGATGAAAAAAATGGCACGGTTATCTATCCAAAGCATGTCCATAAAGCCGTGCGAAGATATTTAGGAATAGAAAACTCGTCTGTAGAAGAGAATCTAGAATTTACTAACACGGAGGACTTTAACCTCTTCGCCTAGATAGGTTACATTCGTTTGTAAAGACTCGGCAAATTAAGAAATAAAATAATAATGACAAATAAAAAATTTCCTTTTAAGAAAGCAAAAGAAATCGATTTCATGGACCCAATAGTCCAAGAGAACTGGTTCGAGGCTTACGATCTGATTCGAGAAGAAAGTCCAGCGTATTTTATGCCTCAGATTGGGATGTACGTCCTCACTCGTTATGCAGATATAGAGCATGTCTTAAGAGATCCTAAACAATTTACTTCCTCGAGAGATACTGAACCGCTTATTAAGTTCGACGAGTCGCTCTCGCTTTATGAAGAAAACGGCTGGCCAAGGATTCAACCACTGTCACTTAACGTACCCAAACATTCACATTTTCGAAAACTAGTTGACCCAGCGCTCGCTGCAGGAGCGATAAAGAAGAAGAAAACTTTCATTGTGAATGTAATCAACGAGCTAATAGATAATTGGATAGATGAGGGACAGATCGAGTTTATGGAAAAATTCGCTGAACCACTCCCAATGATTGTTATTGCAGAATTGCTTGGTCTGCCCCGAATGGACCTCCCGTTGCTAAAAGTCTGGTCCAGCGCTTGGGTCCTTCCGCACTCAAAGGGCTTAACAGTCGAACAAGAAACAAAGGCTGTAAAAAAACACATTGAGTTGCAACATTATATTTTTGATTCAATGAAGCAAAAACGAAAAAACCCTAAGGACGATATTATTTCTCACCTAGTTCAAACAGAAGTTTTTGATGTAGACATTAATGGGAAAAGGCCCTTGACGGATGAAGAAATAATAGGGTCGGTAGACCATCTGCTAATCGGAGGCAATGAAACAACGACCTTTGCAATTTCAAATGGTCTGTGGCTTCTTTTCAAAAATCCTGAGGTCTATAAAAATATCGAGGCTAACCCAGTCTTGATAAAAAACTTTGTAGAAGAGACTCTTCGAATTGA
>CAJWLI010000083.1 GCA_913043075.1 uncultured Gammaproteobacteria bacterium | reverse complement strand
AAATTTATTTCTTCGATGTATTAGGATAACCTCAGAAGCAATATTTGATAGATAGAGCGCTTCTTCCAACGCGGTATTCCCTCCTCCAATGACGGCTACTTTCTGGTTCCTGTAAAAAAAACCATCGCAAGTCGCGCAGGCGCTAACACCTTTCCCTTTATATGTTTCTTCTGACGGAAGTCCTAGATATTTAGCTGAGGCGCCAGTTGCTATAATCAACGATTTGGTTTCGTACAAAGACTCATCACCCCACAATTTAAAGGGTCTCTCTTTAAGGTTTACTTTTTTAATGTGGTCGTGAATTATTTCTGTTTCGAATCTCTCCGCGTGCTCCTGCATCCTGCGCATTAAATCTGGTCCTTGCAAGCCATATGGATCCCCGGGCCAATTGTCTACGTCCGTTGTTGTAGTTAGTTGGCCTCCCGTCTCAATGCCCGTGATCATCACAGGGTCCAAATTTGCTCGTGCAGCGTAAACTGCAGCGGAAAAACCTGCCGGCCCCGAGCCTAATATCAATAGTTTTTGTTTTATTGTCTTCATAATTCTAATTCTAGATTTTACAAATTTTTAGTTGCGCTTTCTCAGTCTTTTTTCTTGGACTATTTTAGTGATTTTTGAATTTCTTTTTAATCGTAAAAGTCTATTCATCAATCAAATAATTAGTAGATCTTCATCAAAACGAGTTTTAGTATATCCGGGACTTCATGTTCTCCCAAGATATAACGCCATGATATCGCCGTTTTTTTATGAGCGGGCTTTAGATTAGCTTTAAGTAAAGGGGCCATCCTGCAAAAGAGAAAAATCGATAGGCAAGAGAAAATTAAGTGTCCGTTTGCGCCGATTCGTATAGTATCATTCTAGCGTAGCCTAGACAGACTGGGGTTTTCACCTTTGAAAAAGCAAGCCAAAGATCACCAGAGCGATCTTTCTGAGAAGCTAGCCACGAAAATTCAAGAGGGGCTATTTATAGCCTGGGTTGCGCTCGCGGTTTACCTTTTTTTAGCTCTCGCATCTTACGATCCCAAGGACCCGGGTTGGAGTTATATGGGTGCCGAAATTGTTGCTGAGAATATAGTAGGTAAAAGTGGTGCTTGGATTTCAGACGTGTTTCTTTTTTTCTTTGGCTACATTGCTTTTATTTTTCCTGCGGTTTTGTCCCTTCAGGCCTTTGAGATTTTTAGAGATCGTAATGTCAAAAACGACTTTGACGGACCTTTTTTTTTACTTAGAATCGCTGGGTTTTTGCTTTTAGTTTCTGCTGCTAGCGGGATAGCTTCTTTACATTTTTATGACTTTGGCTTGGATTATCCTAATGGTAGCGGTGGCGTAATAGGTCTAGAGTTAGCAAACTTGTTGGAACCCGTATTTTCCTACGTTGGTGCGACCTTAATTTTTCTTGCGCTGCTATTTTTTGGTGTTACAGCTCTTTTGGATCTCTCGTGGCTAGCGCTCATGGAATTACTAGGGGGTGCCGCTATCTCTACTGGTCTATCCGTCCGAAATCGAATGGCTCGTGTGAGCGGTTATTTGAGGGAACTCTATGAGTTAAGGAAGTCGAGGAAAAGGCGAAAGCAACTGATTGAGAAGCAGGTGAAAATAAACGAGCGAAGAGTTTCGCCGGTCATAGAGACTGTATCTGAAAAAAAAATGGAGGAAAGCAAAAGAAGCTCTCTGGAACGTCAAGGGAACCTCTTCAAAATTGAGGCTGTTGAAGGTTTGCCTGCTTTACATCTTTTAGACGATGAGAAGAGCTCGAGAGGTCGGGGGTATTCCGATGAGGATTTGCAAGCGCTCTCCAGGCTTCTTGAACTTAAGCTTAAGGATTATGGTATCGAAGCAGAGGTTTCTTCTGTTTTCCCTGGGCCTGTGATTACCAGATTTGAGATTCAACCCGCAGCAGGTGTCAAAGTTTCGCGTATAACAAGTTTAGCTAAAGACTTAGCGAGGTCTTTAGCTGTAATAAGCGTTCGAGTTGTAGAAGTAATTCCAGGCAAGTCCGTCGTAGGTATTGAGATCCCCAACGTTGACAGAGAAACCGTAAAAATGAGTGAAGTCTTAAAATCTGCAGCCTACGATGAGTCTCAATCTGTATTGTCCCTGGCTCTTGGGCAAGATATTTCGGGAGTTCCTGTGGTACAGGACTTAGCAAAAATGCCCCATTTGTTGGTAGCAGGAACTACTGGATCAGGTAAATCTGTGGGTTTAAACGCAATGATCCTCTCTCTTTTGTTTAAATCCTCTCCAGAAGAAGTGAGGATGATCATGGTTGATCCGAAAATGCTGGAACTTGCGGTGTACGAGGGAATTCCGCACTTACTCACGCCAGTTGTCACAGACATGAAAGATGCTTCAAACGCGTTGAGATGGTGCGTGGCTGAAATGGAACGAAGATATCGACTAATGGCTTCTTTAGGTGTCCGAAACGTTAGCGGTTTTAATAGAAAAGTTAAAGATGCGAAGAAGGTTGGTGAGCCTCTTAGAGATCCATTTTGGGTTAGCGAAGAGGGATCAGAGGATGAAATGGCTCCCGAGATTGAAGCGTTACCGTTTGTTGTCGTGATTATCGACGAGTTTGCGGACATGATGATGATCGTCGGAAAAAAAGTAGAGGAACTCATAGCTAGAATTGCTCAGAAGGCTCGAGCAGCAGGGATCCACCTGATATTAGCGACACAACGGCCATCCGTGGACGTAATCACTGGGCTTATAAAGGCGAATATCCCGTCCAGGATTGCTTTTCAGGTTTCTTCTAAGGTTGATTCTCGAACCATCCTCGATCAAGGAGGGGCGGAACAGCTTCTAGGACATGGTGACATGCTATACCTTGCGGCAGGTTCACCTCTCCCTGTCCGCGTGCACGGTGCGTTTGTGGACGATGACGAGGTGCATAGAGTAGTCCAGAGCTGGAAAAAATTAGGCCAACCCAATTATCTTAACAGTATATTAGAGGGGGCTTCTGACTCTGAGCTTTTGCCTGGTGGAGGGAGTGCTAATGGGGGAGTTGAGTATGAAGAGGAGGCTGATCCATTTTATGATGAAGCCGTAGCTTTTGTGACTGAAACTCGGCGAGCATCCATCTCAGCGGTCCAACGAAAATTCCGGATAGGTTATAACAGAGCTGCTCGCATTATAGAGGCTATGGAGGCTGCGGGGTTAGTTAGCGAGATGAACACCAGTGGATCACGAGAAGTGCTTGCTAATGCCCCACCACAATAAGTTTGTAATCCTTGCGTTAATGATATCACTCTGGCCCTTTTCCGCGATTGCATCTGAGGCTAGAGCGTTTCTGATTCAGAGTCTTGAAGAAATAAAGTCTATGCAATCTTTTTTTGAGCAAGGTATGGGTGGTTCAGATAAATCGGTCACTGGTCGGCTTTTGTTTCAGAGACCAAATTTATTTCGAATGGAGATCAGCCCTCCTGTCTCTCAATCGATAACATCGGATGGAGAGTCGCTCTGGACTTACGATAAGGATTTGGAGCAGGTGGTGGTGAAGGATCTTAAAAATTCCTTGTCAGAAATGCCATTTATGAAACTTCTTTCTGAACCGAGGGCTTTCTTAGAAGGAAAAGAAATAGTAAGTCTTTCAGAAGACGAAAAACGATTTAAGATCGCGATAAAAGAAACTGAGAGCCCTATCGAATTCGTGGAATTAGATTTTTCCAGTGGCCTTATTTCTAGAATATTTGTAGGGTCTAAAGTTGGAGCGCCACTCGAAGTTTTTTTTAACCGAATGTTTCTGGTTGAGACGCTTCCAAATGAAGAGTTTATTTTCGTTCTGCCTGAAAATATAGATTTAATTGATAATCGGTAACTTGAAAATGTGTTTACCTGTAATGCTTCTCGTTAAAGAGCTTCTCAAATAACTTTTATTAACTGTCCTGTGTCGATCTGGTAACATAAATCCTCTTTTTCGAGAACAACAACTCATGCTTGATTCCAGATATCTTAGAAAAAATATCCAAGAAGTTTCTCAGCGATTAGCCGTTAAAGGCTTTGAGCTGGATCAAAAATTCATCGAAGATAAAGAGAATAAAAGAAAAAAAGCGCAGATAGAAACCGAGGAATTTCAGGCAGACAGAAATCTTAACTCGAAAAAGATTGGAAAACTTAAAGCCGAAGGAAAAGAGGTTGGGGATCTACTAGATCAGGTTGCTCGGATAGGGGAGCAACTTGATCAAAGTAAAGTTGAGCTGGAAAATATCCAACAAGAGCTGAATCAATATTATTTGAGTATTCCAAACATCCCTGACGTTTCTGTTCCCCTGGGCGATTCAGAGGATGACAACTTAGAGGTTCGAAAATGGGGAAAAATCGAGCAGCTTGGGTTCGACTCAAAAGACCATGTTGACCTAACCGCTAAATCAAATAGGCTTAGCTTCGATGACGCTGCAAAAATTTCCGGCTCACGTTTTTCGATTATGCGTGGCTCTCTTGCCAGGATGCATCGTGCTCTTGTTCACTTTATGCTCGATCTACATACAAAAGAGCACGGATACGAAGAGGTTTATGTTCCGTACATCGTTAACAAAGATTCGCTTTTAGGAACTGGACAGCTCCCTAAATTTGAGGAGGATCTGTTTAAGATTGATGGGGACAGAGAGTTTTATCTTATCCCAACCGCAGAGGTGCCTGTAACAAATATTTTTAGGGATAAGATCGTCGACGCGGAGGAATTGCCAGTCAAATATGTTTCTCATACGCCTTGCTTCAGAAGTGAAGCCGGAAGCTATGGCCGCGACACCAAGGGCATGATTCGACAACACCAATTCGAAAAAGTGGAGTTAGTGATGGTAGTTAGGCCCGAAGATTCGCAGAATGCTCATGAAGAGCTTACGTCTCATGCCGAGCAAGTATTGAAAAAGCTAGACTTGCCTTATCGTGTTGTAAATCTTTGTGGAAAAGATCTTGGGTTTGCTTCAGCAAAAACCTACGACATAGAGGTTTGGTTGCCTGGCCAAAATGCGTATCGAGAGATTTCATCATGCAGTAATTTCTTGGACTTCCAGGCAAGACGGATCAGCGGGAGATGGAGGCAGACTTCATCCAGCAAACCAGAACTTTTTCACACCCTAAACGGCTCCGGACTTGCCGTTGGCAGGACTCTAGTAGCTATACTCGAAAATTACCAGAACGGTGACGGTAGCTTATCGATTCCTGAGGCTCTGCATCCCTACATGGACGGAGAAGAGAAAATTTCGTTAGATTAGTTAGTCACAATTTGCTGGCTTAGGCAGACCTGCTAATTGAGCTAAAACCTTCGCAGGCGTTCCAGAAAATAGTTTCATAAGATGCATGCTGTTGGCTTTTTCGGGCCCTTGCTCTTTCATTATCAGATTAATTAGAACCCTATTTGGAGGGAAGAGCCTGTAGGATTGATAGTAGTTCCGAACTATTTCTATTACTTTCCAGTGGTCTTCGTTTAATAAAATCCCAAAGTTCTCTGCGATTACCGAAGCATCTTCAGCTTGCCATTCTCGCCAATCTTTGGAGCAGGCAACTTTTTTTTCTTCATCGTTCATTGTTTAAAACCAAGCGCAGATTTTATCCGCGCGACAGGTGAGCCCTACAAACTCCTTGTAATCTATCAATTTGGTTTTCTGCTTTTCCAGAATTTTAAAGCCTCGAGCTAGCACGTCGGTGCTTAACGCGTGAACGACGCCAGGTATGGGATCATTGGCCAAGTAAACACCGTCTTCCATCAACAAGACTAAATCTGAATCTTCGATCAACTCTGTGCAGCTTAGAAGCTTCTCGGGTTTGTTAATAGTATGCAGTATCATCAGAAGTTCAACGCAACGTCGCAGGCATCGATTTCTATCCGCTCTCTATCGCTGCTTATAATTTCTGCTTGAATAAAAATGTCCTCGGCCAATATACCGTAACGTTCCATCGCATTTTTGCTGCAGAAAATTTCTCGGACTCCGTAGTCTTTAAGTGCTCCGTAACCCATAGAAAACTCTTTCTTGTGCAACAAACTTAATTTTTGGCTTTTCAGGAGTTGCAACACCGCCTCGTCACGAAAGAGAGCGGCGCAGCCTGTAAAGGCGCTCCCCGCTAAAAGGGCCTCGAGAGCCTCTTGTGACCTTGAGTGGGATAAACTACCGGAAAAGATAAAAAGGATTTTTTTCATTATTCGCCAAAGGTGATAGTTTTGTCAGACTCAAAAATTGCGTCCATCAGAAGACCGAGCCCTCCTAAGACGAAGTTTGGCAATAGGTTGCTTTTTGTGCCTCTCTGCTTTGCCTCGGCCTTGTCTAAAATCCCTCTTCGTGCGGCAGAGGTTGAGCAAACGATCATTTCTAGTTCATGTTTCGCGGCTAGTTCAGACCAGAGCTCGCCAATTCTCGGTTCGTCACTCGGCGCCTCATTGAGACTGTTAACGGCGAGTACGGCGTCCTGATGAAAAAAAACTCGATAAACTTCGTTTTCAGATTCAATGATAGCCTTTGTGTACTCGAAGGCCGTGGTGCAACTCTGGGACTGGGGTGATCCTTGGATTACCACGGAAATTTTCATGTGTTTAAGGCGATTGCAGATCCATGTCTAAGCAGACATGGA
>CAJWLI010000082.1 GCA_913043075.1 uncultured Gammaproteobacteria bacterium | reverse complement strand
AAGTTATCAAAACGCATATCTACTTGGTATAGACAGGTATACTTATCCCATAACCTTATTGTATATTTATATTTTTTCACCCAGCGATCTCCCTCGCTCCAGTCGTGTTCTTTCTTCCCCCGGCAAGTGACGCGACGCCAAGAAGATTAGCACTGCGGTGATTACAAATATTAGTAAGGAAGTAGCAATAGCTGTTTGCAGAGCCTCGCCAGAGCTAGCTCCACCGCTAACATAAAAATCTGATAGCTGTCCCATGCAATAGGGTCCTAAGGCCAGTCCTATCATAGTCACAACCAGGATATAATAAGCACTCGCTGCGGCTCTCATTCTTGGCAAGACAAGATCGGCAATTGTGGCGGGCGCTACGCTGGGCCAACTAGCGCTGAACAGATGGGAAAAAAACCAAAGCAGAAAGGCCGTTTTTAAATCTTTAGTATAAATCATCCAAAGAACCAGAGGCACAGTACCAAAAATTGAAAGATACCCCACCGCTAATCTGCCGGAGGGATGTTTTGTTTTTGCCCAGTCAGCAAGTCGTCCACCGATGGTTACTCCAAGCAAGCCGCCAGCCGCGCCGCCTAGCCCTAAATACATGCCAACTTCGGCCGGGTTTGTCTCGTGCAAACGAAGCATCAACGCAGGAGTCCAAAAACCAATACCATAAGTTACAAATGCAAGGGTAGGAAAGGCAAAGACCGTGTACTGAACGGCCCTAGAATGAAATATCATTTTAAACGTAGCGGGGTCTCTCGCTTTCAATGACTGGACCCAACAAAATGTCAAATAAACCCCAATACCCAGAGCTAGCCACTGGGGAACATTGTCAGTTAACACAATCAGAATCCACGCAACTAAAAAAATTAAAAGAGCAACCAAGCAATTAAAAGAAAGCGAGGCTCCTTCTTTTTTTAGAGTAATCAGATTGATAAGTGGAATCATTGCAATCAATTCAGTTTTTAAGAGTGAAAATGGACGGGGGTGATTCTCTATCGTCAATCCTTCACTAATACCTCGTTTTGGCTCTTTGAGAGTTCTCACCAGAATAGCCATTAGCAACCCAGGCAGTCCGACAATAAAAAACGCGACTTGCCATCCCTTCAAACTAAAGGGCGCGTCAGAAATATTCGGGTAGGCAGTCTGCCAGGCCTCTAGAATTGCGCCCCCAAGAAACAGACCAATACCGCCCCCGATGTAAACGCCTCCCGAATATATCGCGATCACTGTTGCTCTTAGCTTAGGGGAATAATAATCCGCTAACATGGAATAAGCAGCGGGGGTGGCACTTGCCTCGCCTATCCCGACCCCAACTCTAAGGGTGGCTAAAACCGAAAACGAACGAGCGAGCCCGGATAAAGCAGTCATCAAGCTCCAGAAAAAGAGCCCCCCGGCAATGATGCTACGTCTTACCCAAACATCAGCGAACCTTGCGAGCGGAATGCCAAAAATTGCGTAAAAAAGCGCGAATACGGTGCCGTAGAGAAATCCCATGTCAGCGTCACTTATTCCTAAATCAGCTTGTATATCTTGCGAGAGAATGGCCAATATGTTCCGGTCAACAAAATTGAAAATCGACACAACTACCAAAACTAATAAAACATAATGGGCATAAACACCGCCAAGGGCGGGGAGTTTTTTTTCCTTAAGTTCGTTTACCATGCAAGACAGCCTTAATCTTTAACTACATTTTTTTTGGATTATAAGGCGAGGCAAGCATAAAGACAGCGTCAAAATTCAGCATTATCAGAAAAATAGGTGTTCGGTCTTTTGGGCCCCGGGTCAAAAAATCTACTAGAAGTTCCAATCCGGTTGTAATCTCCAAATTGCTCCCGCGCACGCTCGGCTTCCGCTAACATTTTAGCGACAAGATCTGGTCTCTCCGAAGAAAGATCATTTTGTTCGCGGACATCTGATTTGAGATTAAAAAGCATTGGCTTATCTACTGTATCCGAGTACTTTCCTAGCCAAAGCAGATACGGAGAATTTTTTATCCTGGGTAAAACTAATTTCCATTCATCCAGCCTAACAGCCTGAAGGCTGGTCAAAGAATAGTAGAAATAACTTGAACTGGTTCCGTAGTCATTTCCATCGCTCAGCAGCAAGGGAAGAATATTGGCGCCATTTAATCTATAGGACTCAGGTCCCGTCCCACCAGCTAGAGCCGCAACGGTGGGGAAAATGTCCATCAAACTAAAAACTCCGTCTCTAATCGTTTTTGAGGGGATAGCCCCTGACCAATAGAAAATTGCGGGCACTCGAACACCGCCCTCCCAGTTCGAATATTTTCCGCCTCTCAATGCCCCGGCGCTGCCAACATCATTCTCAAGTTCGGCTCTTACCTCTGGACCATTATCAGAGAGAAATACAATTAGAGTATCTTGCAAGAGGTTTAGGCTGTCCAATTCGGAAACAACCTGGCCAACGGACCAATCTACTTCTTCGATCGCGTCTCCGTAAAGTCCACGTGAAGATTTCCCTCGGAAATTATCGGAAACTGCTAAAGGAACGTGAGGCATATTATGCGAGAGCAAAATAAAAAAGGGTCGATCTTTATTATCCCGAATAAAGTTCACTGCTTCGTGAGTATAAACCATAGTCAATTTATCTAAATCCGCCGGACTCTCCACCACTTCCCCATTTCGCATAAGTTCCACAACAAAACGACGAAGGTCGACATCTTTTGTAAAACCATTATGCATAGGTGTCCCAAAAAAATAACTGAATCCCTGTGCGTTGGGCATTAAATTTTCATTAAACGGTCCCTTACCACCAGGCCGACCCGGAGGATCTGGCGGCAGCACAAAATCCCATGGTTCTTCCCCGTCTCCAGCCATGTGCCATTTCCCAATCAGCGCGGTCGCGTAACCAACCTTTTGGAGCATTTCGGCAATTGTTAATTCTTTCTCGTGCAATATTGTGTTCGGGTTTTTCTTATTACTAGGCTCTCCAACTAGAATCGGGTAAGAACCGGTTAGAAGTGCTGCTCTACTGGGACCACAAGAAGGCTGAGCATAAAAGTTAAGTAATCGAGTACCTCTTTGAGCTATCTGGTCGATATTGGGAGTTCGCAGATCGGCGCTCCCATAAACACCGAGGTCTGCGTAGCCTTGATCATCTGTCAAAATGACAATTACGTTCGGCTTCGATGATTCGAGCGATAGCTGTTCAGATATCGCAATACCTTGGATATCGAAAAATAGCATTGAGAACACGCTTAAAACTCGAAAGCTTTTTAAAATTTTATCTGCGCTTTTCGTCTTATGCATACTAATGCCTATCCGCTAAACATTGACAAATAATCAAAGATCATGGCTTTCTACAATATTACAACTATTGGATTGGTCATTTGGAGAAACCAAACTCAAAGGTGTGCTTTTCTCTAAACTAATCATACGCAGAATAGGTTGTTTAGTCTGGCAAGGAAATTTTACTTATATCAGTTTTAAGAGGAACCCTATGGACTCAGATAATAAAGAACAAGAAGAGGTTTGGAATGGACGACTTGGCGAAGGTTTCCTGAATGCTGGAGAATATATAGATAGAATAGTTGCTCCGTTCACAATAAAAGCTATCGAGGCAATCAATCCGAGCAAGAAAGATCGAATTTTAGATGTGGGGTGTGGCGGCGGGTCTACGACCATACTTTTGGCTAGCGCTGGTGCGGAGACTAAAGGCATCGATATCTCAGAAAAAATGATTTCTAGCGCTAAGAATAAGTCAAAAGGGATTTCTAATATTTCATTCGAAATAAGCGATGCGGAGAACATATCATTAAATCCCATTTATTCTAAAATTTTCTCTCGCTTTGGAGTCATGTTTTTCTCGAACCCAATTCGCGCGTTCAGAAATATAAAAAAAGGATTAATGCCAGGGGGGAGCATTACATTTATTTGTTGGCAGTCGATGGAAAAAAATCATTGGATCAATTTTGCCGCGGAAACATTGTTGCCTTTTCAACCCCAAAATCTTCCCAAAGCGAATCCAAGGAGCCCAGGAGGATTTGCGTTTGGCGAAAAAGCATACATAGAAGAAATCCTGAGTGGCGCCAACTACACAAACATACAAATAGATCCATTAGAAACAGAATTTGATCTAGGAAAATCAGTCGAAGAAATCATGTTCTTCAATGAAAACGTCGGGCCTCTGTCAGGGCTATTACAATCTCTAGACGAAAGTGATTCTGTGAAAGCTATGGAAGTCCTGAGAGACAAAGTAAAAACTCTTATGAACGGCGAAAATCTTTTTTTGCCGGCCGCAGCTTGGCTAGTTACTGCAAAAGTCGAATAAGGACAATTAGAATAGCTAAGTGCACCTGGAGCTTCATCATCACTCTTAACAGGCACCTCTCGTCCACTAAACCAAACAACTTTAGACTTGCATCCAAAGAAAACCTACCAACACTTTGTGCCCGCAACGTAGAGATGCCGTGAAGGATTCTCAGACCTTTTTTTGAGTAATAAAATTCTCTTTTTATCGCAACACAGGCTTTAGATATGTGCAAAAAAAACGGTGTATAATAACGGATTAACCATCAAAGTTAATAAGCGATTGCGAGCTATTCCCCAAAACCTTTCTCCTAAACTTTTTATGCAAACGGATAAGAAATTTCTTCGCTTAACAGGTATAAATCTTGGAATTCACTAACATTTTATCTTTCACAACCTTTGCAGTAGTCACTGCTTTAACGCCTGGGCCAAATAACATCTTACTCTCAGTGTCAGGAACGAACTTCGGGCTTAGGAAAACCTTGCCTCATATTTGTGGTGTAGTTTTTGGCTTCACCCTTATCGTCGTGCTATCCAGTTTTGGTCTTGGTTGGCTTTTAATTAAGTTTCCTCTGCTTCAAGGGGTCCTAAAAGTGTTTGGTATGCTGGTAATCCTGTACCTGGCCCACAAAATATGGCATCTAGAAATTGTAGATAACTCGCCAAATGAACGCCCAATGTTTTTTTTTGAGGCTTTTCTCTTTCAGTGGATCAATCCCAAGGGAATCCTCGTAATTTTCACGGCTATTTCAACTTACACGAGCACAGATGAAAAATTCTACGAAACCTTGATGGTAATCACTTCGATCTTTTTTCTGGTCGCATGGGGATCGGCCCTAATCTGGACACTAAGCGGCGTGCTAATCGGGAAATTCTTAAAGACAGGAAGAAGGCAATCTTGGTTCAATCGAATCTCTGCCCTATTATTAGTCGCGACCATCCTGCCCGTATTAGTGCAACTTTGAACAAATAATAATCCAACTTTCCCTCACCAGGATAGGGAGTTATCATATGTGTTTCAGAAGAATTGAGAGCCATTTTGGAATTGAATTACAGTAAGGAAGAATTAGCGTTTCGCGATGAAGTCAGACAACTGCTTCGTGATGAGTTAACCCCCGAGATTATTGCAGGAAACAAAAATACAACCACTGCGCTTGGCAATAACGACGCAGCGATGGCTTGGCAGGCGATTCTCAACAGGCGAGGTTGGGCCGGTGTTGCATGGCCAAAAGAGTTTGGGGGAACAGGCTGGTCATCTAATCAAAGGTATATTTTCAATAGCGAATGTGAGAGAGCTGGAGCACCAAAACTCATACCACTGGGTCTCAGGATGCTTGCCCCCGTCCTTTTTAAATATGGCACGAAAGAGCAACAAGATTATTACCTTCCGAAAATGCTCTCTGCTGAACACTATTGGTGCCAAGGTTACTCGGAGCCAGGATCTGGATCAGATCTTGCGAGCCTAAAAACAAGAGCCGAACGAGATGGGGACTTCTATGTAGTCAACGGGACTAAGATTTGGACGACAAATGCCCATCACGCTGATCACATATTTTGCTTGGTTAAGACCAACCCTGATGTCAAGCCCCAGGCTGGTATTAGCTTTCTACTTATTGAAATGAACACCCCGGGAATTAGTGTAGAACCAATAATCACGATGGCTGGAGATCACGAAGTGAATCAAGTCTTCTTCGATAACGTTAGGGTTCCGATATCGAATATAGTAGGGCCCGAAAACGACGGTTGGAAGGTAGCAAAATATCTTTTGGAGTTCGAACGAGGCGGGAGTTCCGTAGCGACACGGCTGCACGTCGACATGGCGGAGCTTAAAATGTTACTAGATCGGGTTGAAGGGGAAGACGCTCTTAAGGGAAGAGCAAAAGAAATCGGTATAAAAATATCTGCTCTCTCGCAAATGGAAACAGACATGCAATCGAAAATTGCAAGGGGAGAAAAACCAGGTGCCGGATCGTCTCTCATGAAAATTATGGCAAGTACGCTTGGACAAGAGATATCAACAATTAAAATGGAAGCCATAGGCAATTACAGTTTGCCGCACAATAATCTCTTGCTGCTAAATAAAGAAGTTACGATTGGCGAGCCTGAACACCAGACCATTTCCGCCGGCTACCTCAACGATCGCGCATCAACTGTTTTCGGGGGGGCGCGCGAAGTCCAAAAAAATATAATCGCTAAATCAGTTCTAGGATTATGAGACCTCTGGGCACTGCCTGCTAGCTATATCAAAAAAGCACATTAGTCCCAGCTTCGGTCTAAAACGATTAGGTCACTAGCATCAAAAGAATGTTCATTTGA
>CAJWLI010000081.1 GCA_913043075.1 uncultured Gammaproteobacteria bacterium | reverse complement strand
GGATGACTAAAAGCAATGTCTAATATGTTATCGGAGCTCTTCTCCCCCAAAAAACCTCTGTTCCCTGCATCTGAACCACTGTACAAGTTCGATGAATCGATACCATGTTTTGCTAGTGTCTCCTCCACAAAAAGCCTGTGAGAATGAGGAACCATTGCTTGCAGTTCGTAACCCGTTTTAGATTCATCCTGGTTAGCCATCGTATTGGGTACAATAAGATCTACTCCATAGGGAGCGCCATCAATATTCTGATCAATCCAGGATAGTTCTATTTCTAACTGTTCCGGAGAAAATCCGGCGGCGCCCAAGACCCCAAGTCCACCGGCTTTCGAGACTTCAACCACCACATCCCGACAATGAGAAAAAGCAATCAATGGAAATTCGATATCCAATTTGAAGCATAACTTTGATTTCATATGGCATTCCTCTCGCATTCCAAAGCAGCATACTAGAAAATCTAATGGAAACTAGAGGAATAGGCTCTTGATTTCCTCCCTAACTCTCTAGCAAGTGGGTAAAGTAGATATTACGTTCCATCTTATTAAAAAAGAGGGACTCCTTGGCTGTCTGACCCGTCCATACTGAAACCTCACCAACCCTAGGGATTGCAGCTTGAAATTTCCTTTTTTTAAAAACTAGTTACTATTGCCCTCTATAAAGCTTTTTAGCTGTTCAGAGCGCGCGGGGTGTCTGAGCTTACGAAGCGCTTTTGCTTCAATTTGCCGAATTCGCTCTCGAGTTACTGAGAACTGGCGACCAACTTCTTCTAGTGTGTGGTCAGTGTTCATGTCTATGCCAAACCGCATCCGTAAAACTTTTGCTTCCCTATCAGTTAATGCGGTTAGAACATCAGTTGTGGTTTGCTTAAGACCTTTATCAGACGCATGATCTAACGGAGATTCAGCGGAAGTGTCGCTGACCAGATTCCACATTGTGGAGTCATCGTCATCTCCTACAGGCGTTTCCAGAGAAATAGGTTGTTTTGCAACGTCTAAAGCCTTAAGAACTTTGTCTTCAGGGAGTTCCATCTTTTCAGATAACTCCTCGATGGTAGGGTTACGACCTAGTTCTTGAACTAATTGACGAGTAAGTCGATTAAGCTTGTTAACCGTTTCCATCATATGCACGGGGACACGAATAGTTCGAGCAAGATCTGATATTGAACGAGTAATTGCTTGCCTAATCCACCATGTAGCATAAGTCGAGAATTTAAAACCCCTTCTATATTCAAACTTATCTACTGCTTTCATCAGTCCAATATTACCTTCCTGAATAAGATCTAGAAAATGTAACCCGCGGTTTGTGTATTTCTTGGCTATCGATATAACTAATCTTAGATTTGCCTCAATCATATCTTTTTTAGCGCTCCGAGTTTTTCCAACGGCTAAAAATAATCGCCTATTTATATCTTTAATTTCTGCGACTTCCATTGACGTCCGTTCGACTACTCGTTTAATCAATTTAGTAGAGTGTCGAAGGGAAATGCGAACAGCTAAAAGTTGATCTTTGCACTTTGGGTTGTCTTTTATCGCTTTATCTATCCAATTTAGATCTGTTTCATTTCCCAAGTAAAGGCTCAAAAACGAATCTTTGGACAATTTTCCTTTCTTAATTGCAAGATCTCTTATATGTTTTTCTTGAGCTCTAATCTGTACCATATCTCGTCGGATCAGCTCTAGAATTGGATCCATAATTGCCGGAACCAACTTAAAAAAGCTGAAAGTCTCCGAGAGCTGGAAAAGCACTTTTTTAGTTTTCTCAGAATCTTTACCGTTTTTTCTAAGAGCCCTTTGATAAGTATCATATGATTTCTTTAATTGCTTAAACCGCAGGTGACCTAAATCGTGATCGAGCTTTCCGATATTATCTCCTTCGGAAGCTTGATAATTCCCAGAAGATTTCGCCTCCGCAACTTCACTCATATCTGGAATCTCGTCCTCTGGATCTAAAAATCCTGCAATTGCTGAAGAAACATCGCCTCCTTCTTCTATTATTCCTTGATAGGATTCTAAGACGTACTCAACTGTCCCAGGATAAGTAGATATTGTTGACATGGTTTCTCTTATCCCTTCTTCAATTCTTTTTGCGATTTTTATCTCACCTTCGCGAGTGAGCAAAGGAACTGTGCCCATCTCGCGCATATACATTCGCACAGGGTCCATAGTCTTAACCGCGCTATCTAAACCTAATACCAGGGGCTCTTCCGAGCTTTCTTGAACCTCATTTTCGTTTTTTACAACGAGAGCATCGCTCCCTGATTCCACAACGGAAATTCCTATCTCCTCAAACATAAGCACGATATTTTCAAATCCGTCGGTCTCTTCTACACTCTTTGGCAGGGCCTCCGTTAATTGCTCATAGGTTAGGTATCCATCCTCTTTTCCCTTATCTATTAATCTCTTCAGCTGGGATTCCTGTCCCTCATCCTCATCGTCATCAAACTTTTTTCCACCAGTAAGCTCCGCTATTACGTCTAGCTCATCGGCTCGATCTTGAAAATTATCTTCGTCAATTATTACGCTGAATTCGCTTTCATCTGAATTATTCATAGTGGCCACTCCTAAAAAAATTATGAAATGTAAGTTCCGCCCACGGACACAAAAACGTTTATTATCTGAGTCGACTTCTTGATGCTTAGTTTTCTAAAGTTCTTCGCGCAAAAAAGGGATGCTAGTCGAAAATACATAATAGAGTTGAACAAATTAGCTCCTAAAATACTTCATTCCTAGGGTTTAATTCAAGATCTGACCCCTTATTTTTTTTAAAAACTCGGGTATGTTAGCTAGATTTTCAGCTTTTCTAGATATTTGATTGGTAGCTATCAAGTAATTTGATGTATCAAGGCTTTATTTCGTCTGAAATCGCAACTTTTTTAAGTTTTGTCCATAGTAGTCAAAGAAATCTCCATTATTCGATCTTTCCTTTACAAAAGACTATATGTATATTGATCTCCTCTCTAGCGAAAGCTGTATGCTCATACAGTGTTCTCCTCGGCAGGATGAAGACAAACGCAGCTTCGCTAGATGAGACCAAAGCTACCGCTCAAAACTGAAAAGTGAAGGAAAAAGGCCTTTCCAGTTAACATTTAGATCTCCTACTACGACAAAGTTAGGATTGAGACAATCTTCTTTGGTGTTGTACCGCAGAGGTTCTAAGTTCATATCAAGGACATCTCCACCAGCTGCCTTAACAATCGCGTGTGAAGCAGCTGTGTCCCATTCACAGGTGGGTGCTAAGCGAGGATAAAAATCTGCCTTACCCTCTGCGAGTAAACATAGTTTAATCGAACTTCCTATATTTATAACGTTGGTGCTTGGGAATAGATCCTCGGCCTGGTCTAGAAATTCTTCAAGTTTTTGCTTGCCATGCCGTCTGCTAGCCACAATTTTTATTGGTAGATCCATGGAGAGGTTTCTTGTGAACAGCTGTTTTTTTGTGCCTTCAAAATCCAAGAAGCTCTTGAAGGATATGGTGTCTCCATAATAAAGCTTGCGTTCTACAGGAACGTAAACAACCCCGGCTATCGCCTCGATTCCATGAATCAGAGCGATATTAATTGTGAATTCACCATTTCTGTTTATAAACTCCTTTGTTCCGTCAAGAGGATCGACTAAGAAAAAAGTCGTCCAATCTTTTCTCTCCTCAAAAGTTATTTGCTCAGATTCCTCTGATAGAATGGGAAGGCTTGGAAAGTCAGTGTTTAACTTTTCGCATATGATTCTGTGAGCTTCTTTGTCGGCAATGGTCAGAGGAGAATTATCAGATTTTATCTCAACCTCGAAGTTATCATCTTGATAAATCTTTAGCACTGCTTCCCCAGCAGCTGTGGCAGCTAGAATCATTGAATCTAGTAAACGCGGGATCTTTAAATAATCCATAACTAGAAGGAGAGATCCGAAGGTTGGTTAAAGTTTATGATAGTATTTGATCCACAAAAAATCATCGTTTCGCTATTTGAGAGAAAATCATCGCACCAGAGTAACTGGGATAACTCTCGGAGAAAAGAAAAAAATGGAAGTGCGCTTGGATAAATGGCTTTGGGCCGCCCGTTTCTTTAGAACCAGACAAAAGGCTATCGAAGCAGTAAAGGGAGGCAAAGTTCATGTTAACGGCCAACGGTCTAAACCAAGTAAAACGGTGTTTATACAAGACCTAATAGAGTTATCATTCGGAAGCTCTCAAAAGATCGTAGTGATCAAGGCGATCTCCAATGAAAGGAAAGGCGCTAAAGTGGCGTGCGAGCTATTTGAAGAAACACAAGAAAGTATCGAGGCCCGCGAGAAAGGAAGGAAGCTTGGAACATTTAATCGGCTAAGCAAATCTGTGGTTCGCCCATCAAAAAAGCAACGTAGGCAGATAACCCGTTTCAAACGAGCCCAGTCCGATTAGATGTTCCCTATGAAGAATTTAACCGATTTAATCTTAAGCACGAATGAGAATATTGAGTTTAAAAATTTATTTTCTTTTAACAGAGGGATAGAGCGAGAAACCCTTCGCGTTACAGAAGATGGAAGGCTTTCAGAGCGGCCTCCGCCTAAAGAACTCGGAAATATTTTAACTCACCCATTTATCACCGCTGATTTTGCCGAAGCCCAACCAGAGCTAATCACATCGGTCCATAATTCTCCGGCACAAGTTTTAAGTGAATTAGAAAAGATCCATGCGTTTGTAGCAAGAACCTTAAAAAATGAGCTAATGTGGTGCGCAAGCATGCCATGCGAACTTCCACCAAAATCAAGAATAAAAATTGCTAATTTTGGAGAGACAAATTTAGGAAGATTAAAAGGTTTATATCGAGCTGGTCTTGCTGAAAGGTATGGCAAAGAAATGCAGACGATTTGTGCGATTCATTACAATTTTTCGTTCAGCGAAGATTTTTGGCGATGGCTTAAGCGAACAGAAAAATCAGAAGACTCGTCGAGACAGTTTAGATCGAGGAGATATTTTGACCTGATGCGAAATTTTCGCAGACACTCCTGGCTAGTAACTTATTTATTTGGTGCGTCCCCAGCGACGTGCGCATCGTTTGTGCAGAACAGAAATCACAAACTATTAGAATTTCATGGCCAAGAAACAGTATTTTCGCCACACTCGACTTCGCTCCGATCAGCAGATATTGGTTATCAGAGCAATGTCCAAGATAGATATGTCAGAGTTTCCTATAATGGCTTAACAGAATACGTTTCCTCCTTAAAAGCGGCGATCCTTAATAATTTTAAAGCTTACGAAAAATTTTCAAATGAGAAATCTCAAATCAGCTCGAATCTATTGCAAAGCGAAGCAGAGTTTTACACCACCATACGAGCTAAGCGAAAAATAGATAGTGAAGAAAATTTTGTTTATTCTTTGTCATCAAATGGAGTGGAATATGTTGAACTTCGTCTTTTAGACTTAAATCCCTTCACTCCTTTAGGAATCAATGAAGATCAAATCAGGTTCCTAGATATTTTTCTTTTATTTTGCTTACTAACCGAAAGTCCAAAAGACGACGAAAAAAAATTAGAAGACAATGCTTTTAACTATAACGCAACGATCTTTAATGGAAGGGAGAAAGGCATCATTTTAAGAAACGGGGCTAAAGAAACACCCTTAAAAACCTGGGCAAACGAGATCCTGGCGCAGCTCCTAGAATTAGCAAACTTCTTAGACAGAATAGAAAAATCCAAAGAAAATGAAAAAAGCCTCCGAAACATATCAAAACTAATTGAAAATCCAGAGCTCACCCCTAGCGGAAAAATGCTTAATGAAATGGATGAAAAAAAGTTAAGTTTTCTTGACTTTGGCATTCAAAGATCGAAAAAACACAAAAAATATTACCTTGATTTAGATTTAAGTTTAGCTGAGATGAAGTTTTTTAAAATTATTAGTAACGAAAGTCACCAAGCAGCAAAAAAGCTAGATCGCGATGGAAAAGAAGACTTTAACGCTTATTTAAAAAACTTCTTAGACAGTTATCAGCGTTAAAGCGTCCGAGAGATTGAATTTTTTAGCCCACCTTGCTTTATCTGGAAAAAACCAAAGCCTAACGATCGGAAACTTCTTAGGAGATTTTGTAAAGGGTAATCTTTTTGGTCGATACGATGAAGAAATTGAATTAGGAATAAAGTTTCATAGAGCGATCGACGCATATACCGATCACCATTTATTGATTAAACTCAGCAAGAAGAGGTTCGAACCCAGGTTCAGGAGAATCGGAGGGATTATGGTAGATATCGCCTACGACCATCTGCTAGCTTTGTCATGGGATAAGTTTTACGACGAACCAATTGATCTATTCGCCAAGAGAGTTTTAGAAGACGTCCTAGCTTTTAAGGAACTACCCTGTGAGGCAGAGAATTTAGCTAAGATGATGCTTAGAAAAAATTCTCTGGAAAGATACAAGAATGAGGAATTTCTATCTGATGCCAGTTTGAGCATACATAAACGACTTAGAAATAAAACCCCGATGCTCGACGCCCCGGAGGCAATAAAAAATGTAAAAGGGGAACTTGATCGTGATTTTAGATTTTTCTATCCGCAATTGATAGATTTTGCAGCAGCATGGCTACAAGAGAATGATTAGTAGAAAATAACCTAAGAATGGAAGAGAGAGTGATAACAAAGATTGATCGTAAACGAATAGGGTTTTTAATTTTTTTAT
>CAJWLI010000080.1 GCA_913043075.1 uncultured Gammaproteobacteria bacterium | reverse complement strand
TCCTGCTCGTCGCTCAAAAAGGTATGAATAAACGGCGCCAAATCGTCGAGATCGAAATCAGAAATGCCAAAAGACGTTCTTCCAAAGATGGTTTTCCTTTTTTCAAACCAAGGCTTTAGAAGAGCAATCTCATTTTTGACATTTGCTAACAGTCCTCTTTCCTCTTCCTCATTAAAAGATACCGGACAAGCCCACTCTTCAGGACTCTCGCTAATCTCAGGTGCCTCCTCAAAAAATTCCGAAAAAATTGGACTATCTGTTTGAGTGAACAATGCTAAGGCTGCGTCCAAAACTCGATGTTGAAACGAGGCATCTTCTGGTGATCCAAATGGCCTGCCAAGAATGAAAGGCAAAGATAACACCCTTGGGGGAGCAATCTTCCTCGCCTGCTGAGGAACCAGAGATAAAGCCACCGTTGGAATTCCCGCTCTTTCAAGATAATGGGCTAGCCCGCAAACTGCGCGCGTGCACGCCGGTCATATGGGCACTAGAATTACCGCGTCTATCTTTTCAGCAAGAAGGTTCTTTGATAATTGCTCCGCGGCAGGGCGCAATTTTTCTGGTGAAATGGCTCCCATGAAAGAATAATGATAACGGGATAATTCTCCAATTTCTTTGGCAGCAACTTTTTCCCTAAGCCTATCAATCGGGAAGACTACATTGCAGTCCCAAGCGAACCCGGTCCGATCAAAATTGACCGAAACATGGCTCATTATCAATTCTCTCTCGTCTTGAGAATCAATTATTCGATAATCAATAGAGTCCATTGAAAAAGCTGGATCTCCTCGATGCATGAGTCCCGCCGTTGAAACTAGGGCAACTTTTCTTTTTGGGATAGGCGGACCCTGAACAGCCTCAGTCAACCCATAGTCGGGGACTGGGATATTCAAGAAAACTTCAGGGACGTCTGAACTTTTCAATTAGTTTTCTGTTTTTACTTTTTATATATTTTTCTTCATCGCGATAAACATACTTTGGGTGTCATCAAATGCTGTAAAGCTGGAAATTTTTCCATCGACTATCTCGAACTTGTGCAGAGACTCTGTCTCCAACCCCTTGGCCGTCATTTTTAGATGAACGATCACCGTATTAGCTACCGTGTAACGATTAAGCTCGGTTAAGTTAAAGCCTGGCCAATGAACTGGCAGGACCTCAAAGACGTTTTCTATTGTCGCTTGTGTGCCTTTGTGGGAACCAGATTGCGGAAGATCTCCAAGTATCGTGAATGTTAAATCCTTAGAATGCAAAGCACTCCAGCCCTCCATATCGCCAGCAGAAAATGTCTCGTAGGCTTTCGTGACTACCTGTGAAGGCGAGAGCTCTTGTCCTGAATTTTCGGCTGTTGCAAGAGCAGCAAAGTTAATCAGAATGATACTTAACAAGATTTTTTTCATCGGGAACCTCCATGTTTTTGTTTAAATTTCTTTAGCGCGGGAATATCGGATTACAGGACTTTCTTTTCTTAAACGATCATTTTTTTTTAGCCCATCAGATTCGCAAATAAATAAAAAACGCTCAAGCGAACAGTGCTTTTTGTTCAACCTATCATCACAGTACCGACTACGAAATGTAGCTTTGTTTTCGGTAGCGGCGTAGCACGCAGCCTCTGCTTTTCCTAAAATTTCTGTCTTACTAGCCACGTTGTAATTTTTACCAAAACGCCACTTATTTTCGTGGGCCACCACCACTTCATTGTCATCTATGTTCACTATCGAGGGCGGCTTGTATTCATACATTGAGCTACACCCAATGCTCAAAAAAGAAAAAGCTATGAGAATCAAGCAATTTATTTTGACTTTGGATAGTTTCGAATTCTTGAACATAGACTCATAATAGCGGAATAAAAACGACTTTTTGAATACATTCTAGCAAGGCATTCTCATTCCTGTAGCTATCTTTAGAAAGCTCCCCTTATCATAAGACCGGACAGGCCTCGAGCGGTGGTGTCGACTATCGCCCTCTCTGCTTGTGTTTTTCTATCGAAGGGACCGATTAAAACTCTATGTAATCCTGGTCCAACGGTGTTTACAAAAATAGTCTGCTGAGTATATCCCTCTAAAATTGTCTCTGCCCGCATTCGATCAGCATTTCTTTCCGAGGAAAAAGCACCCAATTGGACGTAATATCGCTTTACTATATTATTGCGTTCACTTGATGGAAGAAGAGTTTCTACATCCGCCGCTTTCAGGGCTTCGAATACGTCTTCTTTTGCTTTGTCTATGAACTTCTCTAGTTGAAGCTCTTTAACTATCTCCGATTCGCCAAGCCCTTGCCATGGAGCTTGATTCACGAAAAAGCTGGCACCGAAACCAAGGAGCAAACCAAAAGTAAATCGGAACATCTTAAGCTTCCCTGAAAGAACTTACCATGAAGACTTTAGCACTTACAAAGATGTTACTCACCCAAAAAGTGGAAAATACAATTGAAAAATAAATTTCAACAATCTGCGATTTCAAATAAACTGTTTCACTCTTTTTAGGCTCACATATAAATAGCGACAAAAATACAAAAGGAGAAACGAAGATGGGATTTTTAGACAAACTACTTGCGGGCCGAGATGATCAAGCCTATGCGCTACTAAGGATCGTGGCCGGCTTTTTATTTGTATTTCACGGATCTCAAAAGCTTTTCAACTTTCCGTTAGAGTTCCCTTATCCAATGAGCCCTCTGATGCAAGCCGCGGGTCTCATCGAGGTGATCGGTGGTGCGATGATTATGTTAGGTCTTTTTTCGAGACCAGTTGCATTTTTATGCAGCGGGACGATGGCAGTGGCATATTGGATGGCCCATGGAATGAGAGATCTTTTTCCTATATTGAATGGCGGGGAGCTCTCTGCTCTCTATTGCTTCATCTTTCTTTTTATTGCCTGCAAGGGCTCTGGTATTTGGAGCCTAGACGACATAATTAAAAGCAAAGATCAGCAAGAAATTTGAGGATGCTTTATGAGATTTTGTAAATAGAATTTAGGTCGAAATTCAACTTAATAGCTAATTCTGTTGCAACAATCGAAGGTTATTCATAACTTCTAACCTTTTAACTAGAAGGAGCACTGCTAACCGAACAATTGCAGGCTCCTTGCTGACTTCGATTTCTACCTGCTCACTATCAATAACAAGTAGATCCGAATTTTGGCTTGCGACAACGCCGTACGTTCTGGGCCTAAAATCAAATAGTGCGGATTCACCAAAGCATTCACCGACACCTAGTTCAGCGATGACTTTCATCTCTCTAGAGACCACTTGGACCAAACCCTTATTGATAAAAAACATGTCTTTCGCAACACTACCAATTTTAAATACTTCCTCATCACGAGCCACGCGACGTTTTTTTAGCAAATCGTAATTTTTATCAATAAACCCCTCCTCAAACGCGAGGTTTGAAGAAGTTCTTGTCTGGGCAAATATCCTTCCAATGCTGTATTTAATGATTGTTTTGGAGAAAACATTCGCTCTATCGACGAATTTTCTGATATCCGAACTCTTAAATTGCCTTAAGGTTAAATCGGTTACTTGCTTAAACTTAAGTTTAGGGGGTCTTGCAGCTATCGCCTCAGCGAAACCTACGGGGTCATTCTCTTCTAAAGTATGTGTTGGAGACACTCCTGTCCCAGAGTTTCTTTCACCAACAACCAACAAAGAGCCAGATTCAATGATATAAGCATAATCCCTATCAACGAAATCAAACTGATCGTCCGCAGAAACTTCGATGACTTTAGTCTGGTTTTTTACCTGGTGAAGAAGCGTTTCGAAATCCAGCATATTTTATTGGTCTTTTTTTATGATCAGCAGTATACCCTAATCCTTAGGAGTATTAACCTTAAGTTGCTTAAAAGTCTCAGTAGCTCTGAACCGAGCTTTGTGAAGTCCTTAAAAAATACTTCTTTTAGAACTGGGCTCGGGTGTAGATCTCCGTTAATAATTAAGGAAAAATACTTCCGACTTTATTTGGGACAACAATACATGCAGAAACTAAAAATTGTAGGAGTAGTTTTTCTTTGCTATGCGGCTGTTGTTGTGACATTTGAGTCACTTTTGGGTTACTTCCAGCCAACAAGTTCAGAAACCCTAAAAATAACTACTTATGCACAGGGCGAACCAAAAACAAGAGTCGTGAATAAACTTTACCGCGGAGAAACACTTTATGTAGCAGCTAATCACTGGCCTCGCAGATGGTATTATGAAGCGACAGAAAACCCGAGGGTGAGCATCAAATTAAACGACGAGATAGTTTTTTTTCGAGCGACTCCGACTAGCCCGCAAGAAGATGAGCAAGTATCTTTAAAGAACCCACTACCCTTTAGCTTCCGTCTCTTGACAGGGTTCCCTCCCAGGAAATTTCTCCGCTTAGAAAAAATCGACGAATCAATAAATTCATAGTAGCTCTAGAGTTTTAGCTGGTTGATAATAGGGGAAATCGAGTTATCTCAATGTATGTTAAGCATCTTTAAGAGGGAAGAATAAGATGGAAAATCTTTGGCAGGAAGAAGAATCACGTCGCTTTAAGCACTCCGATCTTGCGATGAGGGTTTATACCTCGAGGTTGCTAGGCAAAAGTGATGAATTAGTTCTCCACGGCGGTGGAAACACTTCTGTAAAATCCACGCAGACCAACATCTTTGGACTGGAAGAGGATATTCTTTTCGTAAAAGGCTCAGGATGGGATCTTAAGACGATAGAAGAAGAAGGATTTTCCCCAGCGAGATTAGAGACGCTCCTGAAGTTAGGCAAACTCCCCTCCATGACAGATACGGAAATGGCCCGAGAACTTAAAGCTTCTATGACTAACCCAAATGCGCCATCGCCCTCAATAGAGGCAATCCTCCACGCGTTAATCCCTTGCAAGTTCGTTGATCACACTCATACAGATGCAGTAGTAGCACTAAGCAATTCTCCCAATGGGAAAGAGGTGCTCGAGACTCTATATGAAGAAAATGTGTTAATTCTTCCCTATATAATGCCAGGTTTTGTCCTAGCAACGCAGGTATATGAAGCAACAAAAGACATAGATTGGGCTAATCTGGAAGGGATTGTCCTAATGCATCATGGACTATTTACCTTCAACGATGATGCCAAGGAAAGCTACGACAAGATGATTGAGCTCGTTACCAAGGCAGAAGATCATCTTAAATCGATCGATGCTTTTGACTCGCTGGCAAAATCGGTTTATGAGGCATCTACAAGCGACTACCTCTCGCTTGCTCAAGCCAGACAAATGGCGTCTCACTATCATCAAGCTCCTATGTTGGCTTCTTGGAACATGGATAGCGAAAATGTGGGCTTCAGTTCGCTTGAAAATATTGACGACATAGCAACCAGAGGGCCTTTAACACCAGACCACACACTCCAAACAAAACGAATCCCAGCTATTCTTGAGCATGATCCAAGGGAAGGAATGACCGCATTTGCAAAAAACTATCTAAAGTATTTTGAAAAAAATAACGATGGGTCCCTGTCATGCCTTGACCCGGCTCCTAGGTATGCGGTCTGGAAAGAGAAAGGAATTGTAGTCTTCTCAGCCAACATCAAGAAAAAGAAAATAATCTCAGATATGGTCGAGCATACCATCAGGGCTATCCAATGGGGAGAAGCTTTGGGGGGATGGACGGTGTTATCTGAAGAAGAAATATTCGAGCTTGAATACTGGGAGCTTGAGCAAGCGAAACTTAAGTTAGCTCCTGCAAAGTCGGATTACGACGGAAAGATAGTCCTAGTAACCGGTGCTGCCTCAGGGATTGGAAAGGCCTGCGCAGAAGCTTTTGCTTCAAAAGGAGCGGCAGTAATTGCGCTAGATATTAACCCGATCATCAAAGACGTTTTTAAACAGCCTGGGATTATCGGTTTGATCTGCGATATTACAGACAACAACTCGATTCAGAATGCAATTAACACTGGCGTAGCAGCCTTCGGAGGTATCGATATACTCGTAAGTAATGCCGGTTCCTTCCCTAAAAGCGCCAAATTAGAAGATTTAGAGAGTGATTTGCTTCAGAAGACCATGGAGATAAACTTCAGCGGCCACGTCAACATAATGCGGGAATGCACTCCTTTTTTAAAACTAGGCTGCGACCCCTCAATTGTTCTTATGACATCAAAAAATGTTCCAGCCCCTGGACCGGGCGCAGGAGCTTACTCAGCAGCTAAATCAGCACTGACACAAATGGGAAGAGTCGCTGCGATGGAATTAGGGAGCCAAGGTATAAGAGTAAATATGCTTCATCCGAACGCCGTTTTCGATACCGGAATATGGTCTGACGAAGTGTTAGAAAGCCGTGCAAAGAACTATGGATTAACTGTTGACGAATACAAGCGGAATAATATTCTAAGAACTACCATCACGTCTCACGACGTTGCCGATCTAGTAATAACGGTTTGTGACAAAGGCTTTTCGAAAACAACCGGCTCTCAAATACCGATTGATGGAGGAAACGAGAGAGTCATCTAGGTGAGAATTTGTCATTTTTTCTTGGTTAATTCTCGAACTAACCATAAAAAAATTCCGTTTGAAAGCTTCTTAGATTAAAGATAAAGGGTTTGAAATGAATTACCTAAACTTGAATAGACTCGCCGCGAAGGCGGGAAGCGATGCAAAAGGCACGCTAGCGACTTATATTGTTGATCAGATGGACATCTACCGGGCCATTA
>CAJWLI010000079.1 GCA_913043075.1 uncultured Gammaproteobacteria bacterium | reverse complement strand
CCCACAAGAAGGGGTTTCCAAATAACTGCGATTTGATTTTTAATCCAGCTCAAGTTGAGGTCTAACGGAACAAGAAGACTCCCGCCTCCTAAGACTTCTTGGCCCACTATTATCGAGAAATAAATCATTGGACCTATGGTAATAGGGTTGCTGATCCAAACTACGGCAATAGAGACCGGGAGGTTGCATCTGATCCAGAGAGCAACCAAGACACAAGGTATAGTCTGAAAAGGCATTGGCATAAAACAAAAAAAACCTCCTATCAAAAAAGCATAAGAAACAGAATTTCGATTGAAGTGCCAAAGATTTGGCTCGAAAAGAAGATCTCCAAAAAAATGGAGATATTTCATTTCTTTTATCTCTTGCTGAGTCGGGAAATATTTTTTAAGGTTCAATATGGCTGCGACAAAAAAATTCTTTCATATTTTCTATTTTTTTAAACTTTTTTCAAACCTGCGAGAAACTGTACTAATGATATTAGGGATTTCGATCATCGCCGGGTCTTTTTTGGACGCCGTCAGCGGGGCTTTCCTAAAATTATCTAAGGCAGAGGGTGCGGGCTCGTAAATACCATGAACACTCTAGAAAAATTACGTTTAAAAAGAATCGAGGAGAACCTGTTTCAAGGGAAGCCCGAAGAGAGTGGGCTCGAACGGGTTTTCGGTGGGTATGTTTTAGCTCAAGCTTTGCTCTCGGCTATCCATACGGTTACTGTCGGTAATTGTCACTCTTTACACGCTTACTTTTTGAGACCTGGCGATCCCAATGAACCGATACTGTATGAGGTAGATCGAGTCCGAAACGGTAAAAGCTTTTCAACTCGTCGAGTAACTGCAATTCAAAAAGGCCGTGCAATTTTTATCATGACTGCGTCTTTTCAAAGGTCTGAGAAAGGGTTTGTGCATCAATTCAAAATGCCTTCAGTCCCTCTTCCAGGAGAGTTGCCCACCGATATCGAAAGAATGAAAAAAAATCTTGATACAGTTACTGAAGAACAAAGAAAAATCTTGTGTCGAGAGAGACCCATTGAGCTTAGGAGAGTTGAGGACATAGATTTTGCTAACCCAAAAAAAATGTTGCCGGTTCAGCATATTTGGTTGAGGAGTAAGAAAAAGTTAAGCGACCAATATTCGGAACATCAAGGATTTCTCGCATACGCATCCGATATGGGGTTGTTAAGCACTTCTAGTCTGCCGCACAAAATGTCTTGGTTAAATGGCTTGCAAACAGCGAGTTTGGACCACTCCATGTGGTTTCATCAAAGATTTCGAATTGATAAATGGGTTCTCGCCGTTATAGAGAGTCCGAAAGCATCAAATAGCAGAGGTTTTAATCGAGGCTTAATGTTCTCTTCCGAGGGATGCCTAATTGCCTCGGTTTCCCAAGAGGGACTGATGCGGTTGCTGGGATAGTTAAACAGAAAAGAAATCTATTTAAATGGCTACCGTCTTTTTCAAAATCCTGACAAGGTCTGCTTTATCATCCTTATTTAGAAACTCTCCTATTTCTAGTTCATCGCCGTGAGAGCGAATGACAACCTTTTCAGGGTCTTGAACACTCTTGCCCGGTCTGACAAAAAATTTTGACCAGATTCGTTGATAGCAAGCCTTTTTTGTCGGTTTTCTTATTCCCATTTCAATTAGTACTTCGAACTCCGAAATTGTTATGACTTCTTGTCTGGCGCATTGTTTGGCAACGTAATGAATACATAATGCGAGCAATACTAGCTCAACCAGCGAAAACGGAAGAATGACCCAAGCTCCGGCAATCAAAAAACTCAAAGAGATTGAAATAGATACCGCTGCTATTAAGAGAAGTAATACTAAGTTCAATCTCCAAGTGAGCGAATTATTAGGTCTCAAAACCAATATTGTAGATTGGGTTTCTTCATTACGGTTTGATTCGATCATTTAGGTTTGTATAACAAGGGTTCTAAAATTTTAATGAGTTTTTTATTTTGCTCGGGTAATCCAACGCTAATGCGAAGCTTATCTTCTAAGCGAGGCATATTGAAATATCTAACGAAGATGTTTTTAGTTTTTAATTCTTTGTAAAGGTCATATGCTGTTAGTTGGAATTGATCAGGTATTGTAACCAAAAGAAAATTAGCCTGACTTGGTGCTACGGGGAGCCCCAGCTTCTCTAATCCCTCTTGTAATTTGTTGCGCGATGCTTTTATTAAAGCAGAACACTTTCTCTTGTGTTCTTGATCTTCTAGCGCGCACGTGGCTATGGCTTGGCTGATTTGATCAAGGTTGTAGCTATCTTTAGTTTTGGTGAGCATCGGATGGATCAATTCCTCTTGGGCCATCCCGTAGCCTACTCTCAATCCAGCTAACGAGTAGCCCTTGCTCATGGTTCTGAGTACGATCAAATTGTCGTGTCTCGGAATTAAGTCAATGCAGCTTTGCAATTGATCATCAATGAAGTCGATATATGCCTCATCAACAACAAGAATTGAGTCGAGTTCATCGGCTATTTCCTGAATCTTGGCCTTGCTTGTAAAAGTGCCGGTTGGCGCATGAGGATTGACCAGGAAACATAACTTCACGCCTTTATCATTCATGTCCGACGCAAAGTGGTTTGGAACTTTCCAGTCAGAGTTTAGTTCGACTGATTCGATTGGACAGTCTTGTATTTCTGCTAGCACTGGGTAGAGGGAGTAAGTTGGGTAGGTCATTCCTATCTTTTCTCCAGGGTCTACAAACGTAGTGACTAATAGCCGCAATAGTTCGTCTCCGCCTCGAGTCGCCAAAACATTTGTTGGGCTTACGGAGTGGAGCTGAGAAATTGCTCTTCTTAGACCATCAGCGTTGCCATCTGGGTAAAGTCTCAGGTTGTTATATTGGAATTGCGTGCCTGCTTTTAATACGTTTGGCGATGGTGGGTAGGGGTTTTCATTTGTGTTGAGCTTTATGCTGTCGGAACTTCCCGGTTGCTCTCCGCTTGAGTAACCCAGCATTTTACGGATGTTATTGCGCTCGTAACTCATTTCTTTGCCCTAGTAGTTGTTTTGTATTCGACGTCACGAATTACAATTTCTGATTTTCCCTCAGGGGTCATGACCTCGCAATCGTCCCCTTTTTTCTTTCCAATAAGCGCCCTCGCCATTGGAGAATTAATGCTTATCCAGTGGGATTTTGGCTCGATTTCGTCAGGGCCAACTATACGAACCGTTTCAGTCTTTCCATTGTTCCGCTCAATCGTAACCCATGCACCAAAATAAACCTTACCAAGATCATTTGGCAAGGCCTCGACGATAGAGATCTGGTCAAGCCTTTTAGTTAGATATCTAATTCTCTTGTCGATTTCTCTGAGCCTTTTCTTTCCGTATATATAGTCAGCGTTTTCGCTCCTATCTCCCAAAGCTGCAGCATCACTAACTTGTTTAGTAACCTCACGACGAGTTTTCCTCCAAAGTGTATCGAGTTCGTCACGAAGGTTTCTCGCTCCTTGTGGAGTTATGTAGATTTTTTTTTCACTCATTTTTGTTAATTTAGCTTTTACCTTCGGGACTAACGTTAATTAACGAGACAGGGCGACAATAACCTATAGTTCAAGTTATGCAATATTTTAAACTACCGTATATCTCAGAGAGCTTGAAATTAACATAAAAGTCCCTATTAAAAGGAGTCTAAAAGGTGAAAGAGAAAAACACATGATACTCGAGAAATGTACTAGAAAACTTCAAGAAGTATTTCTTCAAGCGGAGAGGTTTGCGCGATCGAAGAGGCACAATCAACTTTCCTCTTTGCACTTGATGAGTGTTTTCTTGTTAGATCGAGAAGGAACAGTTTTCGATATTTTTGAGTTAGTTCAGATTGATTCATCTTTGTTGGCTCAGAAAATCAGTGATGAGATTGATCTCCTTCCCGAGCAAGTTGGAGGCGTTGACTCGTTAAAACCATCAAAGAGTTTAAATGAAATCTTTGCTCAATCTGAACGGTTGAGAGCTGAATTCGGAGACAAATTTGTTTCCAGCGAAATATTTTTTTTAGCGATCTTGGAAAAGGATCAAAAGCTTCGACGTTTGCTCGACAGCTTCGGAATTAACGGCGACCGAATTCGCGGGGCCATACAAACGTTAAGGAAAGGAAAAGTAATCCAGGACGCTAGTTCGGAGGAGATCATGCAAGCCCTTTCAAAATTTACTATTGATTTAACTGAGAGTGCAGCCTTGGGAAAACTTGATCCGGTTATAGGAAGAGACGACGAAATAAGAAGAACTATTCAGGTGCTGCAACGGCGCACAAAAAATAACCCCGTGCTTATCGGTGACCCGGGAGTTGGGAAGACAGCAATCCTGGAAGGGTTAGCTCAGAGGATTGTTGATAATGAAGTCCCTGATGGATTAAAGCGGAAGAAAGTTTTATCGCTCGACATGGCAAGCGTTGTTGCTGGGGCGAAATTCCGTGGTGATTTCGAGGAGCGGCTCCAGGCAATTATCCGTGATCTTGAAAGTAGAGAGGGTGAGATAATTTTGTTTATAGACGAAATTCACAACTTGGTGGGCGCTGGGAAAGCGGAAGGCTCAATGGACGCCGGGAATATGCTAAAGCCAGCTTTGGCGAGAGGAAAGTTACACTGTGTTGGCGCAACTACTTTTGAGGAGTATAGGGAAAATATCGAAAAAGACGCAGCGCTAGAGAGGCGATTTCAAAAAATAAACGTTTCGGAGCCAGATGTGACTTCGACCATCGCTATTTTGCGAGGACTCAAAGAACGTTATTCCTTGCACCATGGAGTAGAAATAACAGATCCGGCTTTAGTCGCTGCGGGCCAGTTATCGAGCAAATTCATTTCAGATCGCCATTTGCCGGATAAGGCAATCGATTTAGTTGACGAGGCAGCGAGTTTGATTCGTATGGAAATCGACTCGAAGCCCCAAGAAATGGATAAGCTTGAAAGAAGAATAATACAGCTGAAGATCGAATCAGAGGCGCTTAAGAACGAAGATGATAAAGATTCCAGAAAACGAGAGGCCATGCTGCAGAAAGAAATCACAGAGAACGAAAATAGTTTAGCCGAGCTTAATCAAATATGGAGTGTTGAAAAACTGGTGGTATCGAAATCTCGGGAGTTGCGAACTAAGCTAGACGATACGAAGCTGAAACTCGAATCTCTGAGGCGTTCAGGCGATCTAGCGGGAATGTCAGAGCTCCAGTATGGAGTGATTCCTGAGCTTGAAAAAGAGCTTTTTGAGCAACAAGAAAATCAAGGCGCTAAAAATAGGCTGTTAAGAGATAGAGTTACGGAATCGGAAATCGCCGAGGTAGTTTCGAATTGGACAGGCATTCCGGTCGCGAAAATGTTAGAAGAAGAAAGAGAGCGATTGATAAATCTTGAATCCGAGCTGAGCGCAAGAGTAGTGGGACAATCTCACGCAATTAGTGCCGTTTCTAACGCCATTCGGCGCTCTAGAGCCGGTATTGCGGATCCCGCAAGACCGAACGGATCTTTTTTATTCCTTGGTCCAACGGGAGTAGGAAAGACGGAACTGTGTAAGGTTTTAGCTGATCTCTTGTTTGATAATAAACGAGCCCTGATAAGGCTTGACATGTCTGAGTTCATGGAAAAACACTCGGTAAGTAAGTTAATAGGGGCTCCTCCAGGGTATATTGGGTACGAAAGTTCGGGGCTCCTGACCGAAGAGGTGAGAAAACGTCCGCACAGTCTTATTTTATTGGATGAGATTGAGAAAGCTCACCCGGAGATTTTCAATCTCCTGTTACAGATTCTTGATGACGGCCATTTGACTGATAACAAAGGCAGGAGAGTCAATTTTAAGAATGCAGTTGTTGTAATGACATCTAATTTAGGTGCCGAAGAAATTCAAGTTGGTTTAAACGCTAGTGACAATATGTCAAATCTAAAAGGGTTAGTTATGAACAAAGTGAAGGCGAATTTCAGGCCCGAATTCATCAATCGCATCGATGATATTGTCACTTTCAATCCGTTAGGAGAGGCAGAGATAAAACAGATTTCAATAATCGAGCTGAATAAACTCAAATCTCGTTTGTTTTTAGAAGGTATTGAATTTGAGTTTGATGAGGAGGTTTGTGACTTTATCGCTAAAGACGGATTTTCTGCCTTGGATGGTGCCCGCCCCCTAAAAAGATCGATAAGGGATTTAGTCGAAAACCCGATAGCTCTCCAGTTGATTTCAGAAGAAAAGTCCCAGAAACCAACGATAAAGGCCCAAGTGTCTAACAATGCGATAGTTTTTTCTTAAGTACTGTACAAATATACATATTTTTGATACTGTTCATTTGTACAGTAAAACTATTGTTGCGAGGTTAATCGATGAAAAGCAATATCATAGTGAACCCGACCGGTTCACTAAAGTCGCGAATGCACTCTAAGTTAGCGATGAGGGCAGCGAAGAGGATGAGTCGAACTAGGTCGAAGCAGAAGACGGGCAGAAAAGTAATTCATCATTTGAAAATGATGCTTGAATTGCAAGATCCATCGAGAAAAAGGTTTTCGGAAGCTCTGAATAGCGCATCTAATCAAAACTTGCTGCTTTTTCCAGATATCCGAAAAGATTAGTGCCTCCCAAGCTCTGACTTGTAACAACGATCGACTTTATAGCCTCTGAACGGCTGATTGATGCCTGGTCTATCATATTGATCCTGCGAAAATACCTTGATTATCCTATAATGTAAGTCAGTCAAAATACTCTGATTAAAA
>CAJWLI010000078.1 GCA_913043075.1 uncultured Gammaproteobacteria bacterium | reverse complement strand
AAATCGAGAATGACAGAATTGTCGGAGTAAAAACCGATAAAGGAATAATTAAAACCAGCAAGGTAGTGGCGGCGTCAGGCATATGGGGGCCGTTAATTGGAGACATGGCAGGTGTCCCGATTCCCTTATCCCCACTCGAGCATCCCCTGTTATTTTTTGGGCCCTTACCAGAAATTCAAAAAACTGACGAATTTCTTGTTTATCCGTTATTGCGTGATCAGGGCAACTCCGCCTACGTTCGGGATACGGGGCGCCTTCATGGGGGAATGCTGGAATGGGGCTTCTACGAGGATAAGAATCCCCGACTGGTAGATCCTAAAGAGATCGGCGATCCAGAGAAGAGTCAAACCTCGCCGTCGATGAGGCATTTGAATTTAAACGAAATTGCTGAGCCACTCGAAAAGGCGTTTGAAACAACTCCCATACTCAACGAATTAGGCTGGGACGAGAGAAGCTCCTTTAATGGACTGCTCTCTGTTACTGCAGATGCTGGCTCGCTGATAGGCGAGAGCCCAGAAGTAAGAGGTTTTTGGTTGTGCGAGGCTGTCTGGGTCAAAGATGGTCCGGGATGTGCGAGACTGTGCGCTGAGTGGATGGTCACCGGCAAAACCCAGATGGACATTCACTCATTCGACATTTCACGATTTTATCCCGCGCAAAAGGAAAAAGGTTTTGTTAAGTCTCGATCGTATGAGAATGCCCAAACCATTTACACACCAGCAGTGCATCCGAGAGAACCCTACATAAGCGGACGAGAGCTTTTCGTCAGTCCATTTTTTGAAAGAGAAAAAGAGCTCGGGGGCCATTTTAACAACGAGGTCGGAGGCTGGGAACGCGCGTTAGCGTACGAGGTTAACAAATCGGCGCTCGGCAGCTATTTGAGCAAAGTACCCACACGAGAAAATGAATGGGACAGACGTCACGTGCCTTATGAGATCGCAAATGCTGAGCACCTAGCAATGAGCGAAAAAGCAGGAATGATAAATCTGTCTCACTTTGCTATTTTGGATATTGAAGGACCCGATGCTGAGCTGCTTTTAGAGTATCTTTCAGTAGCAAAAGTCGGCGGAGATACTCCAAATGGAAAGATGATCTACACCAATTTTCTTAATGAAGATGGAGGGGTTCACGCTGACTTAACTATCTCCCGTCTAGAACTTGAAAAATATAGGGTCGTAACTGGCGGGGCTGATGGGAACAGAGACTGGGTGGCGATCAGAAACCATCGCGACGATCTCGGGTTAAACGCCGATATCTCGATTCGGACCCATGATATTGCGACTCTCGGCCTCTGGGGTCCTAAGGCAATGGACGCTCTCGGAAATTTTGTTGATCCAAACGAAATCAGTATAAAAAACTTTCCGTTTGTCACGGCAAAGCAACTCAATCTAAACTTAAAAGATGGAAAAAAAATCGATGTTTGGGCGGCTCGCATTTCATATGTGGGAGAGAGCGGCTGGGAGATATATCTCAACAACGACAGTCATGATGGACTTGCGTTGTTTGATTCTTTGCAGGCGGTAGGTGTGATTCCTGTCGGTATCGAAACCTACGCTAATAGCCGAAGAATGGAAAAAAGTTTTCGGCTGCAAGGAGCGGAACTAGAGACGGAATATAACTCATGCGAATCGGCGGTTGATAGACTCAAAGTAAAGCAAGAAGAATTCGTAGGCAAGTCGGCTCACCTTCAGCATCGGCAGGAAGAGCTCAGTGCAATTCTTTGCACCATGACCCTAGATTTACCGAGCGGCGGTAGTTACTCTCGATATCCCGTTGGAGTATCACCGATCATAGATCCAGATACGCAGACGGTCCCAATAGATAGCAAAGGGCGCAGATCCTACAGCACCAGCACATCTTATTGCCCGTCAATTGGAAAACACGTTGTGATGGGATATTTACCGAAGGACATCGCATATCAAGGTAAAACTCTTTTATTAGAGTACTTTAATGGTAATGGAGATGGAATTTACCCAATGACGGTCCAAATAGTTGGCAAGGGCTCGCTTTATGACCCGACCAATTCGCGAGTTCGAATGTAAACAATAATAAAAATGGGAGTAAATTCTTATGTCGCATCCAAATAATCCTAAAATCGACCAAAGCGACAGAGTCGTGCCCTATAACTTGAGGCAATCTGGCAGAACCCCTGTTGAACTTCTCATCTCAACCCGTGTAAGGAAATCACCTTTCTGGCACCTCTCCATCGAAGCGGGATGCTGGCGAGCAACGACCTATAACCGAATCTATCATCCGAGAGGTTACGTGAGACCGGAAGACGGAGGCATGATGGCTGAATACGACGCCTTAGTTAATCGCGTCACTATGTGGAACGTAGCCGTTGAACGTCAAATTAGAGTAAAAGGTCCGGACGCAGAAGCATTTGTGAACTACGTCATTACGCGGGACGCCACTAAAATCAATCCTGGTAATGGGAAATACGCCATTTTATGTAATGAAAAAGGCGGAGTTCTGAACGACCCTGTTCTGCTGAGATTATCAGAGGATGAATTCTGGTTTTCGATATCTGATAGCGATCTAATGCTATGGCTTCAGGGTGTTAATGTGGGTAAGAAGCATGACGTGGAGATCGATGAAATAGATGTTTGTCCTCTTCAAATACAAGGTCCTTTATCAGAAAATCTGATGGCAAAATTAGCAGGAGAGAAAGTCAGGGATATCCCCTATTACGGTTTAATGGAAACGCAAATTGGTGGTGTTGAAGTTGTTATAAGTCAAACTGGATTCTCTGGAGAAAAAGGTTATGAAATTTACGTGCGGCAAGCACATGAAAACGCTGAACTTGTGTGGAACGCTGTTCTGGTAGGGGGAAAGGAGTTTGGTCTTCAGGTCGTCGCGCCGGCTCATCACCGAAGGATAGCCGCAGGCATTTTATCTTGGGGACAAGATATGGATTTTGAAACCTCCCCTTTTCAAGTAAACCTAAGCTATCAAGTTCCAAGAAATAAAAATGCGGATTACATCGGAAAAGCTGAATTAGAAAGACAGCGAGCAATCATTGATGGTGGGAATTTCCCGTTCAAAATGAGGATGGTTGGTCTTGTTTTTGGCGGAAAGAATATCACTGACTATGCTCCTGACTTCTGGTTAATAGCAGATACGGGCGGGGAAGACATGGGTTACATCACTTCACCTTGGTGGTCGCCAGAGCTCAACACGAATATCGCGCTAGGCTGGGTGCCGTTCACCTCATCAGAGGTTGGAACTAAACTTATAATTAGGCTCCCAGAAGAATACTCTGAATCACCAGGGGTCCCAGTCTCAGGCGAAATCGTTAATCTTCCATTTAGAGAATCAGTAAATCCAAATATTCGTGAGGTGGTCAAAAAAAAGGGGCTCGATTTTGCAGATTAAAAAGTTTATAGGTGAGTATTTCTAGTAGGCTGGTTGTGGTTGAGCAATCAGCCGCTCTCAATGAAAGGGAAACTATCATGAAAAAAGTGGGTCTTCTGCTGGTAGCAACGGGATTTGCCCTGTCCTCGCCCGCTACTGAAAAGCCTCCAGCGCGAACAGTGGTTAATCAGATTACTGAGGGCGTAGGCATCACCTCAGAAAGTGCTCAAAATAACCCGAGATTCGTAACTACCTATGCCGACAAATCAGTCTGGATATTTGGAGAGAAGTTTTTTGAAAAGTCACCTCAAGCGATTTATTGTTGGGTCGAGGAGCCCAACATGCCCAAGTGTGAACGTGTTTTTGCAGACATGTTCCCTTCGCGGGAAAAAGACGAGTAAAACAAAAAACTCCTAGGATGCAGGGGAAATGGAAGAACTCAACGAACACTCAAACTCTGAAATTATCGGAGTAATGATTCAGCTTGCGTTGACGATAGCCGGCGCAGAGGAGACCAGCGGCGAGTTAATAGATTTGCGTCTAAAAAAAATGGACGCGTTGAAAGAGGAGGTCCAGAACACTTACGACCTATATCGATCAATTATTGAGGCGGATGATTGGAGTTATGACGAGTCATCCCGTTTTTCAGTTTTTGAGGACAAATTGAAGGAGGGGAAACGCTCAGATAGGCATCAAAATTTAAGCCTCAATTTCGTTGAAGGCATCCCGAAAGGCATAGAGTTATGCCTAGCTTGGAACGAGGGCCTAACCACCACCGACTATGACGGTTTTGGTGTGCCTGATGACTCATTTGTCGCTGGGGAGTTAGAATTCATCGGGGACGATCCAACGGTAAACTCGATTTTGTTAGCGATGTGTATTTTCTTTTGTAATATACGAAACACTGCTTCTCCAACACAGAACGAAGCTATTGAGGTGGTTCTTCGTTCGGCTAAATGGGTATCAATAGAAGATGCCGAATACGTTGCCGAAACATGGTTGAGTAATGCCTAGAACCTCGGATCGAGTGTTCGATTCTTGAGGAGCGCGGAATCCTAAACATTCTTATCAATTCCGCTGTTGAAAAAATCGAGATAAGAAGACCAATAGAAATTTCCGAGACAAAAGAGAGGACCATGATTAAAACAGTACTACTTTTTATCTTAATAGCTGCATTTGCCAGAGCGACGTTTGCGGACGAAGGTGTCATCTACTTTAAAAGCGATCTAGCGGGCAAGGATCTCCCGTTCAGTGACGCCGCGCTCGTCGGGAACACTTTATATATAGCTGGTAAGGGTGGTTTCATTCCTGGCACTCGAACAGTGCCTGACGATCCAAAAGAAGAAGTCAGAATGATGATGGAAGATTTTAAGATTACGTTAGAGCGAGTAGACATGACTATGGATGATCTAGTTTATGTCACGGTCTACTGCACTGACTTAGATCTTTACTCAGATTTCAATGCAGTCTACAGAGGATATTTCTCAAAAGACTTTCCGCCTCGAGCGTTTGTTGGATCAGGGCCCCTTTTGTTGGGAATGCGATTCGAGATGCAGGGCATAGCGGTAAAAGGTGAAGAAAAAAACTAGCCCTGCGTTGAGGCAATTGGCTGACATAAGTTATTGAAAAATATGGTGCCGGAAAGAGGACTCGAACCTCCGACCAATTGCTTACGAAGCAACTGCTCTACCTACTGAGCTATTCCGGCTTTACAGATCATCGACACCTGAAGTTATGAATTGTAAACTTACTGTTTTTCTTCTAGAGCGAAGAAGCCTTAGTCTAACTTTTCAAGCTGGCTGAGCAAGCCTTGTTAATTAATAGCGCGTATGACTATATTGTTTTCCTTACTACTCGGATTGATTATTGGAAGTTTCCTAAACGTAGTTATTTATAGACTGCCAATAATGATCCGTAAAGATTGGCAAAAAGAGGCATATATCATTGCTTCTGAGTTTCTCCAGGATCCAAGAGAAAAAGATTCATTAAGAAATAAGATGATATCGGATAATGGAATTTACAACCTTGCGCTTCCGTCATCTCATTGTCCCTCTTGCCACGCAGGGATAAGTTATAGGCACAACATACCGATTGTAGGATTCCTCTTGTTAGGAGGGAAATGCAAAGACTGTCAAAAAAAAATTAGTATCCGCTACCCCATGGTTGAATTTTTGTCTGCGCTTGCGACATGTCTTTGCTTTTATCAATTTAGTTGGAGTTTAACGGGAGCAAGCCTAGTACTTTTATCCTGTATACTGATTTGTCTCGCTTGTATTGATTATGAGTCTGGACTTCTACCCGATTCAATTACCATTCCGTTTGTCTGGGTCGGACTAATATTAAATTACTTTGAATCAATCACGCCGTTTGAACACGCTTTTTGGGGAGCTTTTTTCGGCTACATTACTCTTTGGGCTGTGTATCAAGGGTTTAAACTTTTGACCAATAAAGAGGGTATGGGATACGGAGATTTTAAAATGCTAGCAATGCTTGGTGCTTGGTTGGGTATTTTCTCAATTCCCGCAATTATAATGATCAGCTCTATATCCTGTCTGATAGCCGTGGGCTTATTGTGGACAAGAGGCAGAGATCTTTCTGAACCAATCAGATTTGGGCCCTTTCTCGCCTTCGCTTCATTCGCAGTCATTTTTTGGGGCGAGGAGATAAATAATTTTTACTTAAATAGCCTGAGCCTATAGTGGAGAAGTTCGTCGTTGGATTGCGAGGCGGTATCGGGACGGGAAAGTCCTCTGTCTCCAACATATTTGAATCACTCGGAATAGACATTGCTGATGCTGATATCTCTTCTAGAAATGTTATGAAGCCGGGAGAGAAGGTCTTCACAAACGTGGTCGATCATTTTGGAAAGGATATCCTCGATTCTTCAGGCGAAATTAACAGGTCTGTATTACGAAAAATAGTTTTTTCAGAACCTGAAGAGAAAATATTCCTGGAAAGTCAAACCGTTCCGGCAATTATACAAGACCTTATGAAAACAATTCAGCGTTCTTCGTCAGAATATGTAATGCTAGTTTTATCGACCGGGATCGGGAGGACAAGTCTCATGGATAGGCTATTAGTTGTGGACGCAAAGAAAGATACTCAGATTGAAAGGGTTATGGACCGAGATATGAATAGCAAAGAAGAAGTAGAGGCTATTATTTCATCCCAACCTAGTCGTGAAGATAGACTAAAGGAGAATGATGATCTAATTTTGAATGAAGGATCAATTGCAGACCTTAAACGACAAGTGATGCCTTTGCACAAGAAATACCTAGACTTAGCGAGAGCAAAAGAGCTCCATGGTTGACTTATCTGTCAAGTGTCCCAATTGCGGCAAATCCGTTGATTGGCTTCCATCAAATAGGTTTAGGCCCTTTTGCAGCGAGCGATACAAGATTATAGA
>CAJWLI010000077.1 GCA_913043075.1 uncultured Gammaproteobacteria bacterium | reverse complement strand
AATTAACGCATCAAGTTTTCCTGTGTGTCCCCGAACCAGGGAAAAAAAATAGCTCAACCCGCTCAAAGGAGGAATTAATAAAGAGATTGGGGTTAGGGTTAATTACCGTTTACAGAAGTCCCGTCAGGTCGGCAGCAAAAATTATGTTTGAACCAAGCACTGAAAACCGAATAAATTTGGGAGAGAGAAAGAAATTAATTGCCGAGTTAGATAACCGAAGCGTCAACTTAAATATTGGCGGTTCCCATAGGGTTCCAATTTATACTGCCTACAAAGAGACCTCTATTGTAATTGCGAATCTTCTAAAAAAAGCAGGACCAACAAAACTAAAAAATATTAGACGCTTCGCTGGAGAAAAAACCGACACTATCCTATCAAAAAATGTTTACGGTTGGTTTAAGAGAGTAAAGAGAGGAGAATATGGGATCGGTGAGATGGGTCTCAGAGAGTTAAAAAAGTTCAAGGAGATAAATGCCCTTCTATGCAAAAGGGAGGATTTCAGGGTCTTTTGCGATTATTTAAAATATGAAAATACAAAATAACTTACAACAAAGTAAATTTCTTTCAGTTTGGAATTATTGAACAGATGAACCTTAAACTCTTTTTAGAAAAACAGACTTCTAAATGCCTAAGCGAACTAGGGCTCGACAACTCAGCCCTAGTCAAACAATCATCCAGACCAGAGCATGGTCAGTATCAAGCAAACGGAGTGATGGGTGCTGCAAAAAAAACAGGGCAAAATCCACGCCAACTAGCATCAAACTTAGCGGCTTTACTTCAGGAAAAAAATGATCAAGACATTTTTAAAGTGGAGGTAGCAGGTCCGGGATTCATAAATTTCACGCTTTCAACTGAGTTTTTAGCTAGGCAATTGCATGATATCGAAAAGGATCCTCGCCTCGGAGTATCGCTGCAGGTAAAAAGAAAAGTTCTCACAGATTATTCATCTCCGAATTTAGCAAAGGAAATGCACATTGGCCATCTCAGATCAACCACTATTGGCGATGCCTGTTCTCGAATCTTAGAATTTTTGGGACATGAGGTAATACGAGTCAATCACGTAGGAGATTGGGGATCGCAATTCGGAAGTCTGCTGGCCTACATGGACAGATTATCAGAAACCGAATCTAATCTAGGGAATGAGCTCAAAGATTTGGAACTCTTCTATAAGAAAGCAACAGAGCTATTCAAAGAAGACGAGGATTTTGCGAAATCCGCTAGAGAATTCGTAGTTAGACTACAATCTGAAGATCCCCATTGTATGAAACTTTGGTTTCAATTCATCACGGAGTCGCTCAACCACTGCGAAAAAGTTTACGAACGCTTAGGAGTCTCACTGAAAAAGGAGAATACTGTTGCGGAAAGTTTTTATAATAACCAGCTCAACGCAGTTATAACGGATCTCGAAAATGCGGGGCTCGTATCTGTATCAGATGGAGCTAAATGTATCTTTCTAGACGAAGGAAAGGGGAAAGATGGCGAACAGACACCAGCGATCGTTCAAAAATCCGATGGTGGCTTTCCTTATATCGCGACTGACCTAGCTGCCACGAAATACCGTTCCAAGACCCTCCAAGTTGACGACGCGCTATATTTTGTTGATGCAAGACAAGCGCTTCATTTTAAACATCTCTTTAAAATCGCCAAGAGAGCGGGCTTCATTGATGGAAAACAAAATTTCGTTCACATAGCAAATGGGATCATCCTCAATAAAGAAGGAAAGCCCTACAAAACAAGAGAAGGCGGCGCGGTAAAGCTGGCAGAGGTCATAGATGAATCAATTTCACGAGCAAAGTTGTTAGTCAGCGAGAAGGCTTCGGAGCTGCCGGACGAGGAACAGAAAAGAATCTCAGAATTAGTCGGTATTGGCTCAATAAAGTACGCGGAGTTATCCAAAAATAGGTCTACTGATTATATATTCGATTGGGATCAAATGCTTTCGTTCGATGGGAATACTGCGCCGTATTTAATGTATGCCTACACCAGGATAAGAGGCATTATAAATAACTCTGGAGCCCCCTCAGATAGAAACAAAAATAGATTTAGGCTAACTGATACCAGCGAAGTAAAATTAGCGTTAAAATTAATCCAGTTTACTGAGTCTGTTGAGGCAGTAGTTGAAGATTATAATCCAAATCTCCTTTGTAATTATCTCTTCGAATTAGCTCAAATATTCATGGCTTTCTACGAACATTGTCCCGTTAACTCTTCCGAGGAAGCAACCCGAGAGTCAAGAATTCACTTGTGCGACCTAGCGGGGAAAGTCCTAAAGCAAGGCCTCGAACTTTTAGGAATAGAAGTGCTGGAGCGAATGTGAACATATCACTAGTTGCGGCAAGGTCAGAAAACGGAGTTATCGGAAATGGGAATGAAATACCGTGGAGTGCTAAAGGAGAGCAAAAACTTTTCAAAGAAATAACTATGGGTGGAGTGCTCGTTATGGGAAGAAAAACCTATGAGAGCATAGGAAGGCCATTGCCCGGTCGCAAAACCATTGTAATAAGTCGAAGCGCTCAAGAACTTCCTAGCCCTATAAAAGTTTGCAACGATCTATCAATTGCTCTCGAGTGCGCGGTGCAGCTAAAAAGGCCAATTTTTGTGGTAGGGGGCGGGCAGCTATACTCTCAGACCATAGCGCTAGCAGATTCACTCCACCTCACACAAATACACTGTTACGCTAATGGAGATATTTTCTTCCCGGAAATACCAGATTACATGACGCTCAAAAAGCAGTGTTACTACGAGTCAAATATTAACTACACCTATGAGTATTATGAACGAGCAGAAAAAAATGAAATTTAATAATCGAATCACGAAACTCCTGGGAGTAGAACTACCAATTGTGCAGGCGCCAATGGGATGGATAGCGAGATCGAGACTCGCATCTGCCGTTAGTAATGCTGGCGGTATGGGCATTATCGAAACGTCTTCGGGGCAACTTGATGAAATAAAAAACGAAATAAAAAAAATGAAAGATCTGACGAGCAAGCCTTTTGGCGTCAATATTGCTCAGGCATTTGTCAGAGATCCTAAAATCGCGGACTTTGTAATAGACCAAGGGATCAGGTTTGTTACAACATCCGCGGGTAGCCCAACGAAGTATACAGAGCAGTTGAAAAACGCTGGCCTGACTGTTTTTCATGTTGTGCCCACCTTAACAGCGGCTTTGAAAGCTGTCGCCGCGGGTGTGGACGGTCTGATAGTAGAAGGAGGTGAAGGCGGAGGATTCAAAAACCCGTCCGAGGTGGCTTCAATCGTTTTGCTTCCACTAGTGCGCTCAAAAGTCGATGTGCCTATCATTGCAGCAGGTGGATTTGTTGACGGGAAATCGATGGCCGCTGCCTTTGCTCTCGGGGCTGAGGGCATACAGATGGGCACAAGAATGGTTTCAGCAAAGGAGTCACCGGTCCACTCAAACTGGAAAGAATCGATTGTGAAAGCTCAAGAAACAGACACGGTCTTCTTAAATAAATTTCATTCTCCAGCCCTGCGAGCATTAAGGACGGAAAAAACCAGCGCACTCGAAAAAGCATCGGATCGGAATATAATGGGCGAGTTTGGTGATCCAATAAAACTATATTTCGACGGGGATATGGAAGCCGCTATTCCTTTATCTGGGCAAGTAGCCGGAAGAATCGAGTCAATAGAATCAGTAGAAGAAATCTTATCCAACATAAAGAAAGAGTTTTTTACTTCTTTAGAGTCTCTATCGAAGACATACCTTTGAATGACAAGTGATTCACTTTAAAGATAATCCATGGAAGCACTCGCCTTTCCTAAATTTAGTATTTAGGTCAGTTATCTTTGGACCTTTTTTGGGCTTTTCAATAGCCTCTTTGGGAGACTATGATGTCGGCGTAACAGAGTACCAAAAAAAAAACTTTTCGCGCGCCTTTGTTGAGTTTGAGCAAGCCTCTTGGGAAAATGATCCAAGAGCTCAAACTGCTCTCGCTTTAATGTATAAATACGGCGAAGGAACTAAAATAAATTTAAGCGAAGCGTATCAATGGAATCTAAAAGCGGCGAACCTGGGCCATCCTCCGGCACAATATAACGCGGGTATTATGCTTTTAGAGGGAGTAGGGATAGAAAAAAACGAGAAAGAAGGAAGAGAATTTATCGCCCTTGCGGCGGAACAAGGTTTTGCTCGCGCAAAGGAGAGGATAGCGTTCGAAACAGAAAAAATGCTAGAGACCGAAAAATCTGATTGGTCAAGAAGATGGGATTTAAGGGTGCCAAATCACGTGAGATTCTCAATGCCTCAGGATCACCCTCAATCAAAGAAGACTTTCAAGATTCAACTGGGAGCAATGAGCTCGAAAAGAAAATCAGAGGTTTTGTGGAACGACATCTTTAGAAACAATAAGGCCACTCTGTACGGTCTGAGAGCAAGTTTCGAGAAAGTAGAGCAAGCCAATAAAGCAATTTGGCGATTGCGAGCTGGCGACTTTAAGACAGAAGAAAAAGCGAAAGAAATATGCGCGCGCCTTTTAAAAGAAGATAACCTTATTTCGGGCTGCTTAGTCATAAGTGATTAGACTGTGGAAGCAGACCACAATCTGAGGTCTAAATAGAGAACTAGAAAAATGATTAGAGGGAAACTTAAGGCTAAATTTCAGGAATTAGGAATCACTGATAAAATGGTTGATGACTGTAAATTACCTTTTCAAGCGGAACCGGAGGATCTAGTAGATGCAGGGCTTGATTATTATGGTCGCAAACAGAAACTAGCAGTCAAGGCGAACGAAGCTTGGATCAACATGAGATCAGCTGCCAAAAACGAAGGGCTTAATATTCAAATTGTCTCGGGTTTTAGATCTATCGAATATCAATGCAACTTAATAACTAGCAAGCTTGAAAAAGGAGAAACGATTCAGCAAATACTTCGAGTAAACGCTATTCCCGGGTACAGTGAACACCACACTGGGAGAGCCGTCGACTTGCACGCGGGCCAAGGTAAACCCTTAGACGAGACTTTTGAGAAGGAACCGGCTTTTTTCTGGCTAGTTCAAAGCGCGAAAAAGTTTAATTTTTTTTTGAGCTATCCAAAAGATAATGACAAGGGCGTTATCTATGAACCTTGGCATTGGTGCTACCGAAACTAAGAACCTCAACTGTATTTTTGAAGTTCTTCTTCGATCAATTTCTTCTGCGCCTCGGTTAATTTTGTGCTCGCCACGGTTTTGTCTCGAGCAAAAACATATTTTTCTGTAATCACTTGAGGACCACCAAATTTCTTGGATGTTAAGTAAGACCAAACATCCTCTACCATTTTAGGATTGCCACAGACCAAAAATATGGTTCCTTCTGGGCTAGGATCTTCTTTTTTTAGTAAGTCTGTTACATATCCTCGATGCTCATATTCTTCTTTTGCATCTTCACGAGAAATGCATAATTTCAAATTAAAAAATGAGTGATTTTCGGCGTATTTTGTCAAAAACTCGCGATAGATAAACTCCTCTCGATTTCTGACACCAAAAAATAGGTCGACCCTTTCATATGCCTCGTTCTTTAACTTTTGAAGTATCGGCAAATAGGGTGCGACGCCAACACTTGTAGCGACCAAAAATAAATGACGTGGCTTATCTGCTGGGAGCACTAACCTACCATGGGGCCCAGTAACCGTAGCTTTTAGTCCTGGCTCAGCATTAAAAAGCAGCTGAGTCGCTCTGCCTCCATCGACCTTTGAAACAACAATGTCTAGGTAAGGGCCGTACAGGTCATCGAGATTACCTAGACTATAGCTCCTTTGAAATAAGCCCTCGTTATCCTCAAACGAAAATCGATAAAACTGGCCAGCCTCGTAATCAAGATTTTTCCTATCAGATGTTTCGAATCTCAATTCTCGGGTCGATTCACACAATTGACGAACCCGCTTCAACTTCAGCTTTAATATCACTTATTGTTATCCACCGCTTTCATAAAATCTATGTCGCCTAGCTCAGAGTCCGGAATTGGTATTTCTCTCACACGTTCACCTACGTCGTCATATTCTAAACGCAAAGCCTTGCAAATTGTTGCATGCATATCATATGTACATGTGATGTAGGTCAACTCAAGAATCTCCTCATCGGAAAAATGCTGTTGCAAAACCTTAAAGGTCCCATCAGATACTCGCCCTCCTCCAAGCACGAGATCGTCAGTATAAGCTAAAACAGCCGACTCTATGTCATCGAAACAGGCACTGGAAGACCAAGAGGGGATAGAAGCAATTTGATCTTCTGTGAAGCCACAAGCTCGCAATGCCTTGCAGTGCTGGGAAAAAACAAACTGACTACCACGCGAATACCCAGCTCGTGCTTGACCAAGCTCTCGGTAATTAGCCTTAAGTTTTCTCTTTTTCGATCGGTAAAACTGAAACCCGTTGACCGCATGATGAAAACAATCCGGCACCAGTGCAAAGACAGTCCACCAATTGCCGGGAGTGCCCGTGGCTGTTCCCGGATCCGATACCGGATCCCTGTCTTTTCCAAATAATGCGTCGAAAAGAGGCAAACAACTAGGATCTGCCTCCTTACGAGAAACCTCTCTTAATCTAGGCATAAGAATCTCCCATCCTCATTTTTTTCTTGTGAACCAATGTTATCATTCAGAGGCCTTTAAGTTTCGCATAAGGAAAAGATTTTCTATTGAAGGATATGTTCAGATAAAAAAATGAAGCGAGTAGGTGCCTTCGGTATTTAAAAAAAAGACCCTATAAACTTCTCTACGAGAATACCTATTTCGTCTCTAGAGCGCCTGAACATTGAGTAACGTTCGTCAAGACTTCCATCAAATGCGGCTGGGTCCTCAAGAGGCCAATGCGTTTTTTTTATTTGGGGAGATAAAATCGGACAGTGCT
>CAJWLI010000076.1 GCA_913043075.1 uncultured Gammaproteobacteria bacterium | reverse complement strand
TGCACTTCTCCCTCAGATATGACATTCGTTGCTTTTGACAGGACAGCCATAATTTCCATGTTTCCAACCTCCACCATCAATTCGAAGGCTCGAGAGTGCAGAAAGTCTCCTACTAATACACTGGGCGCGTTACCCCATTTGACGTTTGCCGTCTTTTTCCCTCTCCGGAGGTCTGACTCGTCCACTACGTCGTCGTGTAGCAGCATTGCCGTGTGCAAAAACTCTATGACCGTAGCAAGCTTGATATGGTCATCGCCCCGGTAACCGAATAATTTTGCGGATAAGAGCGTAAGAAGAGGCCTGAGTCGTTTTCCTTTAGATTCAATAAGATAGTCAGCGATTTCTTCTACTAAAGGCACGCGCGAATCGAGATTCTCGATAACTATCGCATTTAACCGTTCGAAATCTGCCTTAACAGGTTGAAAGAAACTATGGTCCATTGGTTGGGCGAAGTACTCACTGGAAAGGGCCGAATGCTAGGGGGGGAAAGGCCCTATGTCAAGTTAGAACAGGGCTAAAGCCGCTTGCTACTGCGAGTATCTTGGAATAGAATCTCTCCCCCAAATCAAAGAGTTCCCGTTGGAGATAAACCGGCGAGAATCAAGAAGAGTATTTATCATGTACGCGGTTATTAAGAGCGGTGGCAAACAGCACAGAGTAGAACCAGGAGAAGTCCTCAGGGTAGAGAAGCTTAATCTTCCCGAAGGCGAGAAGATCGATTTCGATGAAGTCATGATGGTTGGTGATGAGAAAGATGTTCAGATAGGATTGCCATATGTAGAGGGCGGAAAAGTATCTGCAGAGGTGGTTGGCCACGGTCGCGGTGACAAAGTGACAATAATTAAGATGCGGCGTCGTAAGCACTACCGTCGTCAGGCAGGGCATCGGCAGTACTACACTGAGATTAAAATTCTAGATATTGCGGGAGGCAAGTAAATGGCTCACAAGAAAGCGGGTGGCAGTACCAGGAATGGACGAGATTCTGAATCCAAACGCCTAGGGGTCAAGATGTATGGCGGCCAGCAGGTAGCGGCAGGCAACATCATCGTTAGGCAAAGGGGAACCAAATTTCATCCTGGAACGAACGTTGGTTGTGGGAAAGACCACACCCTGTTCGCGAAAGCAGACGGCGTGATAGAATTCAGGGTGAAGGGGCCTAAGCAACGAAAATACGTGAACGTCCTGGCAGCTTCCTAAGAGGAAAATTAAACAAAAAGCCCTGCCAGATGCAGGGCTTTTTTTTGCGTGAATTATGAAATTTGTAGATGAAGCGAGTGTAAGCGTTGAGGCGGGCAAAGGTGGTGACGGTTGCCTGTCATTCCGTCGTGAGAAATATATAGAAAAAGGTGGCCCAGATGGTGGTGATGGCGGCGATGGTGGGTCGGTTTATCTGATAGGCCACGAATCCTTGAATACCTTGGTCGATTTTAGATTTCAACCGAACTACCGAGCAGAAAAAGGCCAACCTGGTTCAGGCAAAGACAGAAGCGGTGCCAAAGGCGAAGACATGTATATTCGCGTTCCCTGCGGGACAAGTGTGTTTGACGAGACCACTGATATTTTTTTAGGAGATATCAATGATCAGGGCGAGACTCTTCTAGTCGCCCTCGCTGGGAAAAAAGGTCTAGGGAACACTCGATTTAAGAGCAGCACGAACAGAGCGCCTCGCCAAACAACGAAGGGAGAGCCTGGGGAATCACGTAAATTAAGGTTAGAGCTTAAGCTGATTGCTGATGTTGGATTGCTAGGAATCCCCAATGCTGGAAAGTCTACGCTCATTAGCAAAGTCTCGGCCGCTCGGCCCAAGATAGCGGATTATCCCTTTACAACACTTGTGCCTAATCTCGGTGTAGTGAGACTCGATGACGAGAAAAGCTTTGTTATGGCAGATATTCCTGGGCTGATCGGCGGCGCGGCTGATGGGGCAGGCCTGGGCGTCCAATTTCTCAAACACCTTTCGAGAACCAGGCTTTTATTGCACTTGGTTGATCTTGCGCCATTCGATGAATCTGACCCAGTAGAAAACTTCCACATAATAGAGCGTGAATTAAAAAGATACAGTGAGGGAATAGCAAATAAAAAAAGAAGGATAGTCTTCACGAAAGCGGATTTGCTGGGACCCCAGGCCTTGGAGGAAGCAGAGGGTTTGGCTCGTCGTCTTGGTGTAAACGATTATAACCTCGTGTCGACTGTAACTGGACTCGGGGTTAATGAACTAATTTACCAGATCGAGGAGCAACTTCAGGAGTCGAGAGAAAATCCTTCTAGCAGCCAGATTCTTCAAGAGGTCCATGAGTTCTCGAGCAAGCGTCGGCAGGAAATAAAAGATGCAAGAAAAAATAAATCTAATGAGGATGAATTGCCCGTGGTGAGATACGAACCGTGAATACGTATGAATCCGGCGAAACATGGGTTGTGAAGGTAGGCAGCTCTTTGCTCTCAAGTGAGGGTGCAGGGATCGATAGAGCTCTAATTGATGCTTTGGTAACGCAAATCGCTCGACTTAGAAAATTAGGTAAAAGGGTCGTGTTAGTTTCCTCGGGCGCGGTTGCAGTGGGCGCGAAGAGGCTTGGGATCGCGGGGCGGCCGAGCTCACTTCATGAATTGCAAGCCGCGGCGGCAGTAGGACAGATGGGATTGATCCAAGCCTATGAAACCGCATTTCAACGTTTTGACATTCTTACTGCCCAGGTGCTGTTGACCAATGATGACTTGCTTTCGCGAAAACGTTATTTAAATGCTCGTAACACACTAACAAAACTCATGGATATGAATACGATCCCAATTGTCAATGAAAACGATACAGTCGTTACTGATGAAATTCAATTCAGCGATAACGACTCGCTTGCTGCGCTTGTGACGAATCTGATTAATGCCGACAGTTTGGTTATTTTGACCGACCAGCCCGGGCTTTTGAGTGAAGATCCGTCGGTTAACCCTGCCGCTGAACTTATTAAAGAAGCAAGCACATCGGATTCTGCCTTGCTCAAGATAGCGGGTAAGAGTGCCGTCGCTGGCGTTGGGAGAGGCGGTATGTTGTCGAAAGTTCACGCTGCGCGAATTGCAGGCAGAAGCGGGGCGTCCACTATAATTGCATCGGGACGTTCAGAAGATATCTTGATAGACATCGAAGCCGGTAAAATGCCAGGCACGCTATTTCGGTCTGAAAAGGGGGCGGTCATAGCAAGAAAGCAATGGCTAGCATCTCTAAGACCCGCTGGAACCCTGATCCTCGATAAAGGTGCCTGCGAGCAGTTAACGTTTAAGGGCAGTTCCTTATTACCGGTTGGGGTCAAGGAAAGCATTGGGGAATTCAAAAGAGGCGACGCAGTGACTTGTTGTAATGAGACGGGCAAGGAAATTGGAAGAGGTTTGATAAACTACAGCAGTAGCCAAGTCTCAAAAATTTATGGTAAGCCAACATCTGAAATCGAAAACCAATTAGGGTTTTTATCTGAAGAAGAATTGATACACAGGGATAACTTTGTATTACTAGAATAGCCCTAGCTTTGAAGTGCCCTTACTTTCGCGTTCAGCCTGCTCTTGTGTCGAGCGGCCTTATTTTTCTGAATTAGCCCGTGGCTGACGGCTCGATCGATAACGGGTACGGCGGACTTGTATGCGGCGGACGCTTCATCATATTTTCCTGTTTCCAGGGCAGCTAAAGTTTTCTTGATCACGGTCCGAAACGCGGTCCTTTGGCTCGCATTGTGTCTCCTGCGAACGTCGTTTTGCCTTGCTCTTTTCTTTGCTTGCGACGAATTTGCCAAAACTTCAACTTCTAAGACCGAATAGGCCGCGAACTATGACGATTTCGAGGACTTTTGTCAAACAATTTTGACCTCGAGTGTGAGATGATATTCGGCAACGAATTGGCAAGCCTATGAAAAACGAAAAAACAGAGCCTGCTCCTAAACTTTACCGATCGGGTCTTGTGGTGTCTGGGCTCACAATGATTTCTCGGGTCCTTGGTATGGCCAGAGATATATGTATAGCAAATTTTTTTGGTTCGGGTGTTGCTACTGACGCGTTCATTTTGTCTTTCCGAATTCCGAACTTGTTCCGTAGACTATTCGCGGAGGGCGCCTTCTCGCAGGCCTTTGTTCCTGTCTTAACAGAATACAAAGAAATCCATCCTCATCAAAAAGTGAAAAGCTTAGTTAATCGGACCATGGGTTCTTTGGGCTTGATTCTTTTGTTGTTTACGCTCCTTGGCGTGGTGCTTTCAGAAGCAATCGTGAGTCTCTTCGCGCCCGGTTATCTTTACGCCGATGCCTCTGAGAAGTTGAAGCTTTCTTCTGACCTTCTGCAGATAACCTTTCCTTATCTATTCCTAATTTCAATGACTGCACTATCAGCGGGCGTATTGAACGCATATGGTAAGTTTGCCGCGCCGGCGTTTAGTCCCGCGCTTCTTAATCTCTGTTTGATTTCTAGTGCGGTTTTTTTGCGAGAGCGTTTCGATGAACCAATTTTTGCGCTTGCTTGGGGGGTTTTGATTGCAGGCGTTGTTCAACTAACCTGGCAGATGCCGTCTTTAAACCAACTGAAGCTTCTTCCGAGGCCAGAGATAGGATTCCGTGATCCCGGAGTCAAAAAGGTAGGATTTTTGATGCTGCCCGCTGTATTTGGTGCGTCAGTCAGCCAAATCAACATACTGCTCGATACCGTTTTGGCATCATTCCTTGAAACAGGGAGCCTTTCCTGGCTTTACTATTCTGACCGTCTTCTAGAGCTTCCACTCGCGCTGTTTGGCATTGCCATAGCGACTGTAATTTTGCCAAGGCTATCAAGTGATCACTTAAAAGATTCGACAGAAGATTTTTCTCATACCTTAGACTGGGCGATCAAGTCTGTTCTACTATTTGGTCTTCCAGCTACTGCAGCATTGGTTCTCTTGTCCGATGAATTGATAGCAACACTTTTCTTTCACGGTGTCATGGAATCGCGAGATGTTTTTAAGGCAGGAGCTAGTTTGGCTGCCTACGGCGCTGGTCTTGCAGGACACATGCTGGTCAAGGTTCTAGCTCCTGGATATTTTTCGCGTCAGGATATGATCTCTCCCGTCCGTTTCGGAATCATCGCGATGGTTGCTAATATGGGGCTCAACCTGGTTTTAATCTGGCACTTTAAGCACGTTGGGCTGGCCATTGCCACAACCATTTCTGCTTTTTTAAACGCAGCGCTACTTTATGTCGGTCTGAGTAGGTTGGGCCTAATTAATTTTTATAACAAAGATAATGTTCTTTTTCTCTCTCGACTAATCTTAGCCACATTCATCATGACTTCTTTGATATATTATTTTAATCCTTCGATAGACTGGTGGCTTCAAATTGATTCGGTTGCGCGCGTGATTAGAATGTTAAGCATATGTTTGCTGGGAGCATTCAGCTATTTCCTGGTTTTAGCTTTGTCCGGCTTGAATTTGAAAAGCTTACTCCGATGATAAAAATCATAAGAGGCCTAAACAATATTCGAGAAAAGCATGCTGGTGCGGTGGTTACTATCGGAAACTTTGATGGGGTGCACATTGGTCACCAGATGATACTTAGACGTGTGAATCAAGAAGCTAAAAGGTTAAAAACGCAATCGATGCTAATTTGTTTTGAGCCACAACCGAAAGAATTTTTTGATGTTTACAAGGCTCCGGCGAGGCTGACTCGATTTAGGGAGAAGGTTGAATTGCTGGCTGAGCAAGGGATTTCTCAGGTCCTCTGTCTCAAGTTTAATGAAGAGGTTAGGAAAATGTCCTCGAACCGTTTTACCAGACTGCTCGTAGATCAATTAAAAGTGAGAGCTCTTTTTGTTGGGGACGATTTTAAATTTGGAAACGATAGGCGGGGTGACTTTTCGAGCCTTAAGGAAGCGGGCTCAAAAAATAATTTTCCGGTTCATAATATGTATACGTTAGATTTTCAAGCAGAGAGGGTCTCGAGCACTCGAATAAGAGATAGTCTAGCCGTTGGAGAGTTTCAGTTAGCTGAAAAATTGTTGGGACATCCGTTCTCAATAAGCGGCAAGGTGATCTATGGTAGACAACTAGGGCGAACTATTGGCATCCCCACTGCGAATATTCAACTGCATAGATATGTAGCGCCGATTTCGGGAGTTTTTGCATGCAATGTGTTCATAGGCGCGGAGTTATTCTTTGGGGTAGCGAATGTGGGTGTTCGGCCTACGGTAGATGATGCTAATCTCACTCCGATCCTTGAGGTCCATTTGCTTAATTTTAACCGGATGATCTACGGTGAGTCCGTAAAGGTGGTTTTTCTTAAGAAGCTCAGAGACGAGAAAAAATACGAAGATTTATCGGCCCTAAAATCTGCGATCAATCAGGATGTCCGCAACGCAGAGACGTTTTTCGAGTCAGTGGAAGTTTACTGAAAAATGAAACCTTTTATACTTCTTAGTATTGTGATCGCAATATCAGATCAGTTTACGAAACAAATGATCGTTAGAACTCTAGATCAGTGCGGTTTCGGTTTTTGCGATAGCATTGATTTACTGCCCTTCTTAAAATTAGTTTTGCTTTATAACGATGGGGCTGCTTTTAGTATTCTTAGTGACGCGGGTGGATGGCAAAGATGGTTCCTGTCGATCGTGTCTTTTGCGGTAAGCTGCTTTATTTTTTTTTGGATACGGCGATTAAAATCTTCAGAGGTTTTACTTGGTTATGCGTTAGCCGCAATCTTAGGGGGGGCCGTTGGAAATCTTATAGACAGAGTGCTGCTTGGGCATGTTGTTGATTTCATTTTGTTATTTTATGAGAACTTTTATTTTCCAGCATTTAATGTGGCCGACGCATCCATCTCTGTTGGAGCTCTTTTACTAATCATTGACATGTTTTATAACAAGAAAGGGCG
>CAJWLI010000075.1 GCA_913043075.1 uncultured Gammaproteobacteria bacterium | reverse complement strand
ATCAAAACAGTTTTATCGTTGCTTAACGAAATAAATGAACTAAACAACGGACTAGCTTCGAAAAGCAAAAACGAGCCAGTAGTAGGCGAAGAAGCAAGCATGTTCGAAATATTGCGCCTAGCAAGGAAAGTAATAAAAGAGCAAACCTCGATTTTCTTAATCGGTGATTTTTTAAACTTGGACGACGCAAGCCTTATCGAAATCAGATCACTCGCTAGAAAGAATAAACTCTTGGCTATGCATGTTTTTGATCCGATTGAGACGCAGGCACCCCGCCCTAATATCTATTCAATCACCGACGGATATGAGCGAATTAGAATCAACACCAACAACAAGGAGTTCGCAAAAAACTACAGCAAACACTATGAGAATAGATTAGAGAAGATACACTCTAATTTCTCGGATATAAATTCGCCAGTGATTTCTGTCAGCACGAATGAATCAATCGAAAAAATATTTTTCAAGAATAAACTTGCCAATCTAAAATGAAGGGCCCAAATTTTTTCTTTATCCGCGAGTTTCTGGGAAGCCAGTCGACTAACCCTCTGGAAAATCTTCGAGATGTTCAAATACCACCCATTTTAGACAGATGGGAGCTGGCGCCGGGCTGGTGGTTTTTATCATTTCTTCTCTTTTTTTTCATTTTTTTTCTTTTTTGGTTGTTTGCAAAAACATGGAGGAATAAAAAATATCGTCGAGAAGCACTAATCGAGTTAGAAGCGATCGATTTAAGACGCCAAAAAACAGGCGATGATTTAGTGTTTCTTCAAGAGAGTCAAACTCTATTGAAACGAGTTGCCTTAACAGCATTCCCTCGGGAAAAAGTTGCTCAGCTTACTGACTTAGAATGGATAAATTTTCTAGGTAGGTCATCCAAAAAAAGCAGGTTTGAGGACCCCGTTGCTGAGGTTCTCATTGATGATGTCTATCGTGAAAAACTCGACCAACCTTTGAATCACCACGAAATTAAAGCACTACTAAGGTTTTGGATTAAAAACCATAAGGCTTTAGTTCCGACGAGGCCTAATAAAAATGATTGATTTTGTTTGGACCTGGGCGTGGGTTTTTCTGCCTTTACCTCTCCTGACTTATTTCTTCTTTCCTAGGTACAAATACGAGGAACCCGCTTTACAAGTCCCTTCTCTGAGAGTTTTTAACTTCCAGTCGAAATCGAACGACAAGAATGCAAAGCCCAGTATTTTCCGAACAACACTCCTTGCAATAGCTTGGATATCGCTAGTAATCGCTGCGACAAGACCTCAACTCACAGGCGAACCTATAAGCCTCCCAGTTGCTGGGAGGGATATTATGCTAGCTGTGGATGTCTCGGGATCAATGGGGACCGAAGACATGGAACTTAATGGGGTTAGATCAACTCGTTTGTCCATTGTGAAAGAAGTAATAAGTCAGTTTGTTGATCGGCGGGTCGGCGACCGACTAGGTTTGATACTATTTGGAACTCGAGCGTACTCACAAACTCCTTTAACTTTTGACCGAAAAACAGTCAGGGCTCTTTTAATAGAGAGCCCGCTAGGGATAGCAGGCGGCAAAACAGCCATAGGAGATGCCATAGGATTAAGCGTTAAACGTTTAAAAGACCGGCCCGCGGAAAACAGAGTATTGATACTCCTAACTGACGGTGTGAACAACGTCGGGGAAGTCGATCCAATTCAGGCCTCCAGGCTAGCGGCTAAAGAGCGAATCAAGATATACACTATCGGATTTGGTTCTGAGAGCATGGTCATCCCTGGTTTACTATTCCAAAGAACTGTGAATCCTTCAGCAGAATTAGACTCAGAAACTCTTATTAAAATAGCAGAAAACACAGGGGGCGTTTTTCAAAGAGCAAAATCTGCCTCAGAACTCTCCTCGATTTATGAGGAACTTGATAAATTAGAGCCAATCAACCAGGACCCTGAGATATTTCGGCCAACCAAAGAACTTTTCCATATCCCTCTAGCCTTTGCGCTCTTCATCACCACTATAATTTCTATTTCTCATCTAAGAATTTCAAAAATTTCGAAAAAGGTAATTAACTATGCGCAATTAAAAACAACTTTTTCATTTTCTAGGAGGGAATGATGGAGGAATTCGGCATATCTGAGATCCTAATGAATTTCCATTTCATCCGACCCGCATGGCTCATCGCTATAATACCGCTAATCCTCGTTCTAATCTTGCTGAGGTTTCAAAACACAAGGGTCAGCGCCTGGGAAGAAATTATCGATCCAAGCTTGTTGTCGTACCTTCTAGAGAAGACCGATCTAAGGAGACGAAATCTTCTCGCTTACCTATTTTTTTTCTGGGTAGTTATTGTTTTTGCGCTCGCCGGGCCAGCATGGCAGAAGATTCCCCAACCGGTCCAAGAAAAGGATGATGCCCTTATAATAGCTTTAGATCTCACAAGGAGCATGCTGGCCGAAGACGTTAAGCCAAACCGGCTGACCAAAGCAAAACGAAAAATTATTGATATATTAAGGCTAAGAGACGAGGGCGAAACCGCGCTAGTAGTATATTCAGGGAGTGCGTTCTCAGTTTCACCTCTCTCAGATGATAATAAAACAATTAGTGCAATGGTTCCCTCTCTAAGCCCAGATATAATGCCGTCCCCGGGTAGTAGTTTAAAAAGCGCTATAGAGAAATCAGTCCAACTTTTTCGGGATGGCGGTAAACTCTCGGGGAAAATAATCGTTATCACAGATGAGATAAAAGATAAGGCCGCTGCCCAAAAGGCAGCACGAGAATCAAATTTTGCTTATCCGGTTTCAATCTTATCTATAGGAACAAGAGAGGGGGCCGCGATTCCTAAAGTTTTTAACGGAAAAGAAAATGGCTACGTCAGAGACCAGTTAGGTGAAATTGTTATAGCGAAGGTAGATGAGGACCTCCTCAAAGATTTCGTTCGGTTTTCGGGAGGGTCATACTCTCCCTTGACGACCGGCGACGAGGATATTACAAAGCTTTTATCTCCCGAAGATTTCGCAGAAAACACTAATTACAAAGAAGCCGAAGCAAGAGAATTTGATGCGTGGCGTGAAGAGGGGCCGTTTTTAGTTTTGTTCTTAATCCCTTTTGCTGCTTTAGCGTTCCGACGTGGGCTGCTTTTATTATTTGCGATTTTCTTAGTGAACCCCACCAGTGAAGTTGAGGCCTCTATATGGGAAGACTTGTGGAAAACCCGTGATCAACAAGCGATGGAGGCATTAGAGCAAGGCGATGCTGCAAGGGCGTCGCAACTTTTTGAAAATCAGAGCTGGAGAGGGATCGCAAATTACAGAAATGAAGCGTTCACCAGCGCTGCAGAGGATTTTGAAACGATTGAAACTTCATGGGCCAAGTACAACCTGGGGAACGCCCTGGCCAAATCGGGAAATTTCGAACAAGCTATATCTGCTTACGAAGAAAGTCTTACAATTAATCCAGATAACGCAGATGCTCTGCACAACAAAAAGATAATAGAACAACTTATCGAAAACCAGAGCAAACCCCAAAAAAATAATAGTGGTTCAGAACAAAAAGAAAGCGAACAATCTCAGCAAGATAGATACAAAGACACATCTAATGGTGCCGAGGAAGCTAACACTCAGGAAGATGACGAGAAGATTTCTCCAGAAGCCAAAAGCAACCAGGGTGAAGATGGCGAGACAATAGATGAAGAAAAGATCTCAGACGAAGGAGACAATTCAAAGCAACCCCGACCCGAAGAGACAGAAAAAGGCGGAGACACTCAATCAACTGCACTTGCCCGAGAGGAAGAGCAAGCCTTAGAACAGTGGCTGAGGCGCGTGCCTGACGACCCCGGTGGGCTCTTAAGAAATAAATTTAAACTGCAATTCGATGAAAGAATAAGAAAAGGTGAGGAATCTGGACAAGATGTTACAAACGATTGGTAAATTAACTATCCTTCTTCTTCTGCTCAGCCATAATATTGGTCATGCGGATTTAACATCCACTGTAGAGAGAACGATTGTTTCGGAATTAGATCTAATCATATTGACTGTTCGAGCTACTAACGAAGACTTCGCTGCAGAAATTGATTTTTCGCCGTTAAAAAAAGATTTTGAGATAATAAATCAAAGCTCTAGAGAAAACAGGTCCATATCTATAGTCAACGGTCAGACGACCAACGTTTCATACAAGGACCATATTTTGACATTGCGCCCGCGCGCAGTCGGCGAAATTATTGTCCCCTCTTTGAGAGGAGCAGATAAAGCCACCAGGCCGATACGAATAAAAGTAGAAAAAAATACTAATTCGCAAATTCAAAGGATGCGCGAGTTAGTATTTTTTGAAACTAGTGTCAATAAGAATTCCGTCTTTGTGCAAGAGCAAATTCTATATAGCGTAAAACTTTTCTATAGCGAGTCAATACGTGGCGATTTTCCGCAGCCCCCTTTACTGGAAAATACCGTCGTAGAAAACGTTGAAGAAGAGAAACGTTATGAATCAATAATTAATGGGAAACGATATTATGTTTTAGAAAAAAAATATGCGCTGTTTCCCCAAAGCAGTGGCGCACTCTTAATTCCAAAAGAGAGCTTTGTAGGAACTTATGGGTTAGGAGGGGTCTTTTCTGGAAGAAAAAGAATAAGCGCAAGCTCGGAACAACATGAGATCTCCGTGAGGCAAATACCTTCGAGCTTTAGTGGGAAGCATTGGATCCCTGCTGAAGAACTCAAAATAGAAGATTTTTGGGAGGAAGAGGAGAAAGAACTCATTGAAGGAGAGCCAATAAATAGAAAAATAGAGATGTCAGTAAAGGGCATAGATGAAGCCATGCTGCCAGACATAAATCAAGGGAGAGTAGATGGCTTTAAAGTATACGCAGACCCGCCAATTAACAATCGGATGGTCGACTCTAAGGGTTTATCGGTAGTTAGCACCAATATAATTGCAATGATTCCAACGAGATCGGGCAGCATTACGATTCCAAAAATAGAGATTCCGTGGTGGAATGTTCTAACAAACAAGCAAGAAATATCGTTCATCCCGGAAAAAGTCTTTCAAGTCAGTCCGAAAGAAAGCGTCCCTACAAAAAATATCCCTGAAGAAATTGCCGGGTCACCCTCCCCACTAGAACTCAAAGAAACAAGTGAAGATGGAATTAGTTCATACTGGTATTGGGTCACTTTGACACTTTTTGGTGCTTGGGTTCTCACGTTTTTGAAATTGCTTGCAAGTAACAAGCGCTTGACGCTCGAAAGAGAAAAAAACGAGTCGAGAAACCGATCCAAAAAAGAGTTGGAATTAAACTCGGAGAGCATTTTTTCGATGCTTCAGACTGCATGTGCTGAGAACAACGCAGAGGAAGCCAGCAAACACCTTTTCGAATGGAGAGAGAAAAACTTCCCAAGCAGCAAAACAATGGAACAAATCTCGAGTGAATTTCCTCTGCTAGGAACTGAACTTCGAAAACTCGATTCCTTCCTGTATTCAAGAGACAAGGAAGAAGCTTGGGACGGATCAAAATTATTAATTGAAATAGCCATGGTCCATAAAAAGAGAAACAACCCCCGATTACCTACCAGCGGCGCACTCGAAAATGCTCTGAATCCTACCTAAAGGCTTTTCGAAGCAATTTCATAAACATCAGAGGAGAGAGATTTAATTTCTAAAATTCGAGCAAGCTCTCTTTTCATCATATCCTGACGCGTCTCGTCGTACTTTCTCCATCGCGTCAGAGGAACCATTAAACGAGAAGCAATCTGGGGATTAATCTCATTGAGCTCTGCCACGCGATCCCCAAGAAATTTATATCCGTCACCCGAAATATTATGGAAGTTCACAAAATTTGAAGAAGCAAATTGAGAGATCAGAGCCCTCACCCTATTAGGAATCTTTAAATCGAACGATTCATGTTGCATCAACTCTTTAACTTTACTAAGAGTTCCTTCCAAAGGGCAGCTTGCTTGGATTCCCAGCCAAAGATCAACCACAAGGGGTTCAGACTTCCATTTTTGATAGAAAGCCAATAGTGATGACTCCTTTGATTCCTTCGCGCGAGCAGAGCCAGAAAAAACAAGCTCTCGCAAAGCGGCACTTTCTTCAGTCATATTTCTTGCTATCTTAAGCTGTCTGGTACATATATCTATCGCCTCTGTTTTCTCCGTGCTTACGAGATACTGCAAAGCAAGGTTCTTTAGCTGACGACTAGCAATAGATTCGCCATCTGGACTGTATGGTCCAGACAAGTCATTTTGCCAAAATATATCGTAGAAATGATCTTCAAAACGAAGGGCCAACTCTCTTTTCAGGATTTTTCTGGCCTGACTGATAGCATCTACATTAGCAACGGACGAAGCATCAATTAAATAAGCTTCGGTTGGCAACGTAAGCATATTTGCGAGCATAGCTTTGTCATAAGATGCATCTTTTTGTTCATCTAAGGCCAATCTAAGATTGGCTCCAACAGCCTCAATTAATCTCTCGTCAATGAAGATTTCCGTCTCATTCTCAACGAAGTCAGCAATCTCTAACAGTATCTGAGTAGCCAAACGATTGGCTGCTTCCCATCGATTAAAGCTATCCGAGTCATTACTCATCAAAAAAGTTAGCTCATCTCGCGAATACGCATAGTTTAGCTTTACAGGTGCTGAGAACCCTCTGAGCAAAGACGGAAGGGGTTTTTCTGTAACGTTACTCAAAACAAATTCTTGTTCCTGTTTGTTTAAATCTAGAACTACAGAGTAGCCATTAGTATCGTCAATATCTGCTGTGTCCGAATCTTGAGCAGAAAATCGCATGTCCTTGCCAACAGAATCAAGAAGTCCTATTTTGAAAGGAATCTGAAATGCTCGTATCTCTTCATCTTGCCACGCTAAATTTCCTGATTGCTTCGTCTTAAGGGTGTAAATCTTCTTGTTCGAATCGTATTTGCCTGACACTTCAATAACCGGCGTGCCCGCGACAGAATACCAATTCCTGAACTGCGTAAGTTCTACCCCTGTTGCATCCTCCATAGAAC
>CAJWLI010000074.1 GCA_913043075.1 uncultured Gammaproteobacteria bacterium | reverse complement strand
GAATACCCTCGGCGAGATCAACTTGTATCCGAAGTTGACGGCTGCGTTTTTCTTCTTTCCTAAGGCCACTATCTTCTTTTTCGTAAAGACCAGTTTCTTTATCGCCCGTTTCAGCTAATCTTCGCATCGCGCCTTTAATAAGCTCAGCTCGCTGGCCGACTAGACCAGTGTCCAGAGCCTTCTGAAACCATGCAAGGGCAGCGGCCTTGTTTTTGTCAGCCATGGATGCGATTGCTTTAATTTCCATCATTGCCACATCTTTTGGGTTGACTGAGAGGGCGTTATCTACAGCTCTCAAAACAGGCTCGGTCATTTCTCTATTGTTTGCAACAAAGAGTGCGCCTGCATAATTAGAAAGAAGGCCAGGGTCTCGAGGAAAGGATATCAATAACTCGCGGTATTTTTGGGTCGCCTTATCGAAATCCCCTAATTCTGAGTAACCTCTAGCCAAAAGGAATTTGAGATCTTGGTCATCAGGTTTAGTTTCAGCGCGCTCCTCGACCTCTTGAACAAAAAGCCTATAACTTGGTAAGTCCGAGGGATCGCTGTTAGCAAGCTTTTTTGCTAAGTGAACGTCTGGAATAGACCCTTGCCCAAAACCGACATCAAAATAAATAAAAGCAGAAAACACAGGTAGCAGAATGGATAAAAGAAATAGACTTTTCCTGCCTGAATTTATCTCTTTTAACGGCAGATCATTTTTCGCCGCGTTGGCTAAAAGCTCTCTTTTTAACTCGGATTTTAACTGAGGGGCATTGTCTGGATCCTCTTCCTCTATTTCTTTTAATCGTTCCTGAAAAACTAAAATATTAATGTCTTGGCGTTCGATCCCAGCTGAAGGTCTAAAAATAAGCGGTGCGACAACGAAAAAACCTGCAATGATCATCATCGAGGACACAAAGAAGTAAAACATTAGTCACTCCGGGATTCGAGAATTTCATTAAATTTCTTTTCGTCTTCCTCTTCCCAAGGCAAAGTTTCTTTTTCTGTCCTTACGGTTTTCAGCCAAATAAACCCGGACAGGATAAACAGTAGAAAAGGGCTCAACCAAAGAGCTAAGGTCTTCAAATCAAACCTTGGGTTATAAAGAACGAAATCTCCATACCGGTAGTACATAAAGTCTAAAACTTCTTCATTGGTTTTGCCTTCAATAAGCATACGATGCACCTCGCGCCTTAAATCCTGCGCTATCATTGCATCCGAACCAGCAAGATTAGTGTTCAAGCACTGAGGGCATCTGAGCTCGGAGATTAATTCCTCGTATCTGTCTGTAAGTTCTTTATTGGGAAAAGGATAGGCGTCAATGGAAGCTAGGACAGTTCCTCTGGAAACCAAAAAAACAAAAAGCATCCATGAAAATTTCACTCTTCTAGTCCCCTGAGATAGTCTACTACTGGTTTAAGCTCTTCTTTCCAAACTTTAGCGTTTACTGGACCCACGTGCCTTTTCCTTATGAAGCCGCTTTTATCGATTATAAAAGTTTCGGGTGCTCCATATACGCCGAGATCAATAGCTAACGTTCCTTCGTCGTCTGAGACAGAAAACGCGTAAGGATCTTTATATTTTTTTAACCACTTTTTTGCCTCGACGTTATTATCTCTATAATTAATCCCGAAGATCTTGATATTTTGTTCCCTACTAATCTTTAATAGTTGGGGATGTTCAATTACACAATTAGGACACCATGTTCCCCAAACATTAACAAGTGCTACTTCACCAATAAGATCATCAGCACTTCTTAGCATCTGTCCTGACTGCAGGTCCCGGAGTTGAAAGTTGGGAAGCGGTTTATCAATTAGCGCCGACGGAAGAACCTTTGCATTCTCCAACTGAAACCCAAAACCTAAGAAAATCGTCATTGCCAGGAACGCTGCGAGTGGAATAAAAAGGCTTTTCTGAAAGCTCATGTCGCAACCCCCAAAGGGAAAAGTTTTGCTGCTTTTTCTTTCATGGCGCGATAGCGCCCATCAAAAAGCGTGATAAATGAACCAAGTGCAATAAGCAAACCTCCAAACCAAATCCAGCGAACAAATGGCTTTACGTTAACCCGAACAGCCCAGGCTTTCTCACCAACTGGTTCCCCGAGCGCAATGTAGAGATCTCTCAAGGGCGTTACGTGCATCGCTGCTTCGGTCATTACGTCTTGCGCGACTGGATAAAAACGTTTCTCAGGCCTAAGCACCGCAACTTTTTTACCATCGCGAGTAACCAAAATCTCGCCCTGATCAGCTAAATAATTCGGTCCTCTAACTTTAGCAACTCCAAAAAATTCAAATTGGTAACCCGATAGGTCTAGTTTATCACCAGGCTCCATACGCACATCTTTGCCTTCAGAGTAATATGTGGTGATAACCACCCCAAAAATTGCGACAGCGATACCGCTGTGCGCCAAGAACATCCCAATATAGGAAGCTGACAAGTTCTTCACTCTTTGAAGAAGATTTTTGACTAGAAAAAAAAGTATCAAGGCACCAAGGGATTTCAGCAGCAACCCATAGAAGAAAACATTATTCCCAAAAAAATACGAGGTGGTTACCACACCTAAGATCACAACCAAGATCCACCACTTGTTTTCATTTAAGACGAGGCCCAACTTGGTATCACCCCACTTGGAGAAAGGACTAAATATCATGAAAAGGAAAAGAACCGCCATCAAAGGAACGAATACTGCATTGAAGTAAGGAGGGCCTACTGAGATCTTTGCTCCACCGGTCACTACCTCATAGAAAAGAGGATAAAGGGTCCCTATAAGGATAGCAGCTGCGGAAACAACTAGAAGCAGGTTGTTCGAAAGAATAAATGCTTCTCTGGATTGCCAGGAAAAATTTGCACGGTTTTTAGATAAGCCGCCCCTGAAGGCGTATAAAAAGAGGGATCCACCAACAACTAAAACCAGGAAAACAAGAATAAAGACACCTCTCAAGGGGTCTACGGCAAAAGCATGCACCGAGGTCAAAACTCCCGAGCGGACCAAAAATGCCCCTAACAAACTTAGCGAAAACGCCGCTATCGCCAAGAGCACGGTCCAACTTTTAAAAACCCCTCTTTTTTCGCTTGCGGCTAAGGAATGAACCAGTGCGGTGCCAACTAACCAGGGCATAAAAGAGGCGTTCTCGACCGCATCCCAAAACCACCAACCGCCCCAGCCTAGCTCGTAATACGCCCACCAGCTTCCCAAAGTAATACCAATAGTCAGAAAAGCCCATGCAGCATTGGTCCAAGGACGTGACCATCGCGCCCAAGCACTGTCTAACCGGCCCGCGGTCAAAGTTGCGATCGCTAAAGCGAAGGGTACGGCAAACCCAACATACCCCATATACAGCATTGGCGGATGGACAATCAGACCAAAATCCTGAAGCAAAGGATTTAAATCTGCTCCATCCTGAGGATGAAAAGGCAGGCTTCGCTCGAAAGGATTTGAGGCGAATAATAGAAAAGCTAAAAAACCGACATTTAACCCACCCAAAACTGCCAAAACCCGCGCGGTGATGTCCGTGGTCAAGCTGCGATTGAATACCGCAACTGCGAGCGTCCAACCCGACATTATTAAGGTCCATAGAAGAAAAGAACCCTCATGCGCGCCCCATATCGCAGATATTTTGTAGGGAAGAGGCAGCGCTGTGTTGGAATTGTTTGCCACGTATGAGACAGTAAAATCATCGTTTACGAAAGCATGGAGAAGGCAAAAAAAGCTGCCTAACATAAAGAAAAAAATGCCTAATGCCAATGAAGAACCTGTTCGCATGAAAACCACATTATGAGTGCGCACCCCGAGGGCGGGGAATATTGCAAGACCAAGACTCAGAGCCAAGGCCAACATAAGCGAGAAATTACCGAGCTCAGGTATCATGGTATCTTGCTCCAAGACTTATTCTGAACATGCTTTTCATTCAGCATATCAGCGAGCTCAGGCGGCATATAGTTTTCGTCATGCTTTGCCAAAACTCTGGATGCTCTGAAGTTGCCAGAATCCTCTAACATGCCTTCTGTTACTACTCCCTGACCTTCCCTGAATAAGTCGGGCAGGATGCCCGTGTATATAATTGGCACCGAATGTCCTTGCATGTCGCTTATGAGGAATCGCACTTCTAAATTGTGAGGTGATCTCTCAACGCTTCCTTCCAAAACCATTCCTCCAGCTTTTATAGTCTTATTTTTCGGTGCCGCCCCAGTAAGTATCTGCTCGGCAGAGTAGAACAAGTTGATATTTTCGTTCAGCGCTATGAGCATAAAAGTTACACCGCTGCCTACTGTGATTAAGAGGAAAAGAATTACCGCTAATCTTTGCCGACGATGCGGCTTCATGACCCCGAACCTCATTCTTCAAACCTTGCATCGGAACGAAGTTCGTAGTTTTCATTGCGCAACTCAAAACGCAACCTCTTTTCTCTGATCATGGGAAAAAACAGGTTGATTCCCAGAACAACAAAAGTGATGAAGTAAGCGCCTAATACGAACGGGCCTAATCCCTCCATCCAAAAAAAGTCTTCTAGATTTTCAAAAATCACTGTGAACCTGCCCAAGCTTTAGCCCAAGCCGTCTTCCTTTCTCTCGAAATAATCTCGTTTCTGATTCGAGAGGTCCAGACTGAGAAAACAAACAAATAGTAGCCCGCAGCCATTAAAAGGAGCGGTATCCACATCTCAGGTGGCATCTTGGGTTTTTCCGTCAATGTAAAGCTTGCTGGTTGATGCAGGGTAAACCACCAATCTACCGAGTATTTTATGATTGGCAAGTTTACTAAGCCAACTAAAGCTAGGACTGCGCAGGGGCGCCCATCATTTCCTTTTTCTTCAAGCGCATTTCGCAGTGCAATAATTCCAAGATATAGCAACAGCAGAACCAATGTTGATGTTAATCTTGCGTCCCAAACCCACCAGGTTCCCCAAGTTGGCTTTCCCCAAATTGCTCCAGTAATTAGGACAAGAAAAGCGAGTGATGCCCCTATGGGTGCCATGCTCTTTGCAGCCCAATCTGCCAGTTTTATGTTCCAAATTAAGAAGACTGCGCTCGAGATAGCCATAATTAAATAACAGGATTGGGCGACTGCAGCAGCTGGCACATGGACATACATAATCCTGACGCTGTGCCCTTGCTGATAATCTGGAGGCGCGAATAACAAGCCCCATACGGTCCCGAGAGCCAACAGAACCAGTGAAAGCAAACCAAACGTCTTTGGCCAACTTTGTGACATCCCAAAAAAGGTCTTGGGAGAACCCAATCTGTGAAACCAACCTAACATCCGATTACCTTCAATCTCCATTTCCTACTATAGCAAAGTTCTAGTCCTCTGCCGCAATACGCAGACAAGCCGACGTCGCGGAGGGAGCCAATCCCAGTGCCAAAAAGAGCAAGCCTATAAGCCAGTATACGTATGGGAAGACATTCTGTTTTAATAATGCGGCCTCGAACAAACCTGTAACAAATATCAGAGGAGGCACGTAAAAAGGCAAGACCAATAAACCTATTAAAACTCCGTTTCTAGGCAAACTTATAGTCATCGCTGCCCCAACCGAAGCCAGCAAAATGATCGTAGGAGAGACTAACAGAATCCCTAAACAAAGCACCCAGATCTGTTCTACGTCAAGGAAAAGTCCGATTCCTATGAATGGAACAAGTAAAATAAGGGGCAAAAAGGTGACAACCCAATGAGCCAAGGACTTAGCGAGGCTATATATCAATAGAGAGTTTGAAGACACAACTACCAGTTCAAGGGAACCTTCCTCATAGTCCTGGTCAAAGGCTGATTCAGCTGACATTAGCACCGAGAGCAAGGAAGCAACGAGAATAAAGATTGATGCTGCTTGATTTAACTTAGCTTCGTCGGGACCGAGCCCTACAACAAAAAGAAAAACCACCAAACCGAAGAAGATCAAAGGGTTTAAAAACAAGCCTGGTTTCCTGCGATAGTTTAGAAATTCTCTGGCAATGGTTCTATAGAAGAAAGTCATTGAAGCTCCAGTTTTTTAACCGCAAGTCCTGAAGGAATTGCCTGGTGGCTGGAAAAAATAATGGAGCCTCCCCAGAGCGAGCGTTTACGAAATAATTCTTCTATTAGAGTGATTCCAACGCCATCAATGCCACTGAAAGGCTCATCCATTATCCAAAGAGAATTTTTCCCTAGACAAAAGGGAGCTAGAGCTACTCTCTTTTTCTGTCCAAAGGACAGGTCTGAACAGCAAATATGGGCACTCTCTGCTAACCCGACCTGGCGAATTGCATCATCTATGTCAGCAGCCTTGATATGTTGGTTATTTAACTCAAAGACCCATTTGATATTCTCACGGGGGGTTAGGTTCTCATTGATTCCGGGTCTATGCCCTAAATAAAGTGGGGGGCTCGGCAAATCCCAATCGAAACAACCTGTATAGTTTTTATAAAGTCCAACAAGCGTCCTCATCAGAGTAGTTTTTCCACTGCCATTAGGGCCACAAACTTGAAGGATATCTCCAATATTTAAAGAAAAGGAAACGGCCTCGAACAAAGCTCGATCTCCTCGGAAACAAATTAAATCTTTTACTCGAAGCATATGCGCAAAGTTTGGTAGAAAATTCAAAAAAGTAAGCTAGAAATATCGATTTGAGATCTATTTCCCCAATCAAAAAGCACTAGCTCAGATCTGTTTTAATGCTTTTTACTCTAATCCGCTCTCTATGGGCTTATAAACAAAACCCTGACCGCCAACAGACATTTCGAACATCAGACCACCTCGAGGGTGAACGAATATCGCGAATCCTTTGCTGTAACCATTATCTGCTTGTTTCGTTGAGGAAGCACCTTTACCTGTGCTTGCTGATGTTCCGCCAGTTCCCAATTGCGCCTGAAGACCAAGCGTCACCGCCGCTGCCGAGATCGAGGCATCGATTTCAAAAGCTCCAGTGGTAAACTCATCAAAGGCTCGTTCATCCTGAAAAAAAATAATTTCGCTGAAGGACTGCCCACCAAACTGAAGCCCTATGGTAAACTCGTTTAATT
>CAJWLI010000073.1 GCA_913043075.1 uncultured Gammaproteobacteria bacterium | reverse complement strand
GAGAATTCTTCCGGGATTTCTCTTGGGATACCGTGCCCCACGCGACTAAAAACGTGTAATGTCGCGTTGGGTAATCTTTGCCAATCCTCTACATTTGCCTTACATAGGCCGTCCGCAGCTCCGGCCACTATTAGAGTGGGAGCATCCAGCGCCTTCAACTTATCCTTGACGTTAAATCTAACCATTGATTGCCAAGAGTCCTCAAAATGGCTTTCAGAAACAGAAAGCGCTCTGTCTACAGCCTGCGAAATCGCGTCCTCGGGAGCCCTCAGCTTAGTTAGCAGCCTCTCTTGCAGCATAATCTCTCTTCTTCTGGGGTGCGTTCTAATTTTTCTAGCGCGATCGTGGAAGGATTCGGGCGCACTGATGCCCTCGGACGGAATCGGCGCAACCAGCACCAACTTGTTGATTCTGTCTTTGTGAGCGGTTGCGAGTTGAAATCCAATACCTCCCCCCATGCTGTGACCAACATAATGGAAGCGTGAGATTTTTAGGGCGTCCGCCAAGCCCACTACATCATCTGCGTACTGCTCGATGTTATAGCCCTCTGATGGGTGCTCACTGTCTCCCGCACCTCGGCAGTCCATCACGATGCAACGGTATCTATCTTTGAGCCGCGGGCTAATTTCGTCTAGCCATACATCATGGGCTCCCGTGTATCCGTGATGAAATATAATCGGGTCGCCTTGACCGATCTCCTCATAGAATAAGTTTGCTTTATTTATTCTTATCTTTGCCATGCTCTTAAACCTCCCTATCAGCATTCAGGGTAGCGCAGATTTTTTATGATTAGAATATTTGTCTGAAGGGCCCGAATGTGATTAGACTGTGATGAGGTAGAAATTTTTTTTACCAGCTCCTCAATTGTTAGCTTGGAAATCGAAGGAAAGACCTAATTTCTCAGTAAGGAAAATAACAAATGAAAAAAGTAGCTTTGCTTGTATTAGTGTTTTTCGTTGGTGGCTGCGGAGAACAATCAAAAAACTCGTTGGGCGATGATAATTTGCAATTAGCTAGAAAATTTCTGGCTCTCGCAAGTTCAGACGAAAAAAGAGCTTTGGCTTTAGACATGGCAGACGAGACCTTTGAGTTTCGATGGATGGGGTTGTTGCCCGATGAAAATGGGAATCTTGAGCCGGGACTGGTTTTGAACAAAGAGGGTTACTTTGGCGAGTACTGGGAGCTCGTTGATGAGTTTCTTGTTGATTGGACATACGAAGAAATTGATGGGTTCGGAGCAAAAAACGGTGCCACACTCCTTCTTGAAGGGCGATCACAGGCAAAGCACGGACCCTACAATAACCAATACGCTTTTGTGTTCAAGATCGTAGACGGAAAAATAATTTCGATAAAGGAATTTAACAGTGACTTGCTGGTAGCAACTCGAGTATACGATTACCAACTTTTAGAATTAAATGATAAAAATCTTTAGTCTGTGAATCAGCCCAGATTTTAAAATGCCCTCTTGTACAAGGGTTCGCAACTTTTCGCGATTTTTTAAAATTATTAAGATTGATTTTCGGACAAAAAGTTTTTCGTGGCTGACAAAACTAGTGGTAATCAATTAACCTTTTTTTTAGGATGAATAAATGAATTTTAATTCTCCGGAACGTTTGCTAAACCCCTACCCCGACTACGCTATCTGGCGCAAGGACCAACCCATTTGGTGGGCTGACGACATCGAGGCCTGGGTGGTGAGCCGTTACGACGACGTTCGTGCAATCATGAAAGACGCAAAGAAGTTCTCGTCAACAGCCATGGGAGAAAGGGATCATGAAATTTCTTTGCCGTTATTGACAGATGATCCCCCTAAACACACTCAATTAAGAGCTATTGTTAACAAAGCCTTCACAAGCCGCACGTTGAAAGCAATGGAGCTAGATGTCGAAGATCTAGTTGACGCTATGCTCAACGATTTAGACCCTAGCGAACCCGTTGACATCTCGGCGGAGTTTACTATTCCTCTTCCGATTGCAGTTATTTCAAAATTAATGGGAATACCCTTTGACAGGAAAGATGATTTTAAGCGTTGGTCGGACGCGCTTACAGGGACCAGCAATGCTAATTCATTGGAAGAGCGCATGCCTCAAATAATGGAGATGGCAGCGTTTTTTCAGTCTTTAATTCCTGAACGACGGCAGAATCCGGGAGACGACTTGATTAGCAAAATAGTTGCTGCGGAAGTAAACGGAAGCGCGCTCGAAGACATGGAGATCGTCGGATTTAATATGCTTTTGTTGATCGCTGGTAATGAAACCACGACAAATCTGTTAAGCAATCTCCTTTATTATCTAGCAGATCATCCAGCGGTATGGGAGACTTTACGCGCTGAGCCTGACAAGATCGATGCGGCGGTTGAAGAGATATTACGGTTTGATGCCCCAGTGCATTGGGTTAGCCGCCGAGCTACCGAGGACGTAGTCATATCGGACCAGCTTGTAAAGGCGGGCCAGAATGTCTTCGTTTTAATGGGGTCCGCAAACAGAGATGAATCTCACTACGTTGACGCTGACAAATTTTGTCTTGATCGAGAAAAAAAGCAGGACCACCATACCTTTGGCCATGGTATTCATTTTTGCATCGGAGCACCTCTAGGCAGGTTAGAGGCACGCTACGCTTTGGCTGGTCTCCTGAATAGGTTCAAGAAAATAGCGCATGCACCTGATGCTAAAAATGAACGCACTAATTCAAGTATGCTGAGAGGGTTCCATCATCTCTGGGTCGAGCTGGGCTAGAGGACCCGCTCAAACTAGGGCTATAATCGATAACTTTAAAGGGGCTTGGGTTGGCATCCCTGGCAAAGATAAAGCCGACGTCCATTTACCTCCTCCCTAATGATTTTTTTATTACACACGTAACAGGGCATTTTGTTTCTGCTAAAAATAGCGAATCTAAAACGAGATCGTTTCACGCCTTTTTCTTTTAATTGGCTGACTCGTCCTAAATCGTTAGTAACTCCAGATGTTTCGTAGGCCTGCCTTGTTATTCCTAAAATATTTCTTGCTAAAACGTCTAAGCTCCCTTCACTTAAATTCATGGGTTTCTCCAAAGGGTGAAGTTTGGAGTTGAAAAGAATTTCAGACCTCAAGTAATTTCCCAATCCCGCAATAAAACCTTGGTCAAGGAGCAACGCTCCTAGGGACCTTCTTCTAAAACGCTTTGATACTAACTGCTCCAGCACTTGGTTTTTTGTTGTGGCATTCCCGAGAGCGTCTGGTCCAAGCTTGCTTAGAAAGGGGTGCGATCCTAAGTCCACTGTCTTTAAAACTTGAATGTCAGAGGCGCTGAATAAGAAAGCGGAGTGTCTGTTTGTGCTGATAACTAGGCGCTGCGAACGATTAGTTTTTGGGACCTTCCCAGAGCGAACAATTAACCACTTACCGTAAAGCTGATTATGGGAGTATATTGATAGCCCTTCGCTAAAACTTATAATCAGCGCCTTACCCCGGCTATCCACATCTACAATTTTCTGACTGAGAAGTTCTTGGTTGTAAGCTCCAAGGCCTTGATAAGTGAACTCAACGCCTGCCAATGCTTTATCTACTAGCACTTTCTTTAGCCTAGAAGAGAGGCGCTTTATCTCTGGACCCTCGGGCATTGAACTTCCTTGGCAAAACGTTGCTTTCAAACTGTCCAACTAGAAGAGTAACAATTGTTAGGGTATCTTTTATTCGGTAAGTCGGAAAAGCGCTAATTGTCCATGCCTTATAGAGATCTCACGAACGTCTGTGAAGGCCAGAAACATTTCGCTTAGGCTCCGGAGAACTAAAGATTTAATAAAAGGAAAAACCCATGACAGTCTCTTACTCGTTGGAAAACGGTATTGGTCACATAAGTTTCGATGATGGCCAAAAAAATGTAATCAATCACGAAGTGTTAGATCAACTGGAAGCGGCATGGGAGAGCGCTCAGTCTGAGGCAAAAGCCATTATCATCAGTGGCCGTCCAGGAAGCTTCTGCGCTGGCTATGATCTTTCAGTCATGACGGGCGAAGATCCGGCTGCAGCGGTTGAGTTGGGAGCAAGAGGGGGAAAGCTAGCTTACAAAATATTCGGAAGTGACAAGCCCGTTGTCGGTTGTTCAATGGGACACGCATTTACCATCGGAGCCCTTTGGTTGGCATGTTGCGATGTTCGGATCGGTGAAGAAGGGAACTTCAAATACGGGATGACAGAAGTAGCGCTGAACGTAGGGTTCTCCCCTTGGTTGTTAGTGCCTCTTCGCGAAGTGATTCACCCGCGCCATTTCAACTCTGTGGTTATGCACTCTAGAGTCTTTCAGCCAACAGAGGCGCGCGACGCTGGGTTCATCGACGAGCTCTTGCCCCTGGATTCCGGTTTAGAGAGAGCTAGAGAAGTGGCGTCTCAGCTTTCGGAACTTCCGAGTCAGGCCTATATCGCCACCAAGACTCTTTTACGGTCTGAGGGGCTTGCAATCATGGCAAAAGACCTGGGGCTTTAGAACTTGAGGAAGAGTTTTTTGTTCTTTCACTGGCGTTTATTAAACTTTGCGTAAACAAAAAATGGCAGGACTACGAGGAATGAAAGGATAAGTACGAGGAAAGGGATTTCCAATCTGTCTTTCAGAGTATTGATCGCCATTTGACGAAGCTGGGAGTATCCTGCTGGCGGCGGTAATACCCCATGATCTTGCTCAAATTTAGCATAGTCACCTAACATTTCTTGGAAGCGATCAGGCATGTTCTGTTTGAGGTCCTTTGTTTCGCCGGGGTCGTTAACAATATCAAACAACGCCCAGTTTCCATCACCCAGCGGTCCTTGGTTCCGGACTAATTTGTAATCGCCTTTAAAAAGTGCCGAGTGTCCCGTAAGTTCATAACCAATCACGTCTTCGTTCGAATAAACGCGAGATGATTCTCCACGGATGACAGGACCTAAGTCTCTTCCGGTCATTGGTAAGACAGCCTTGCCTCTATAACGTGCGCCCGCAGGTTCTACCTCTGCAAGTGATAAAACCGTTCGGGCCACATCGGTCGCCCAAGCAAACGACGGGCTGAACTTAATGTTTTCTCCGAGGGTTTCGCCAGATATTATCAGGGGAACCCTCATTCCTCCTTCCCCTGTATAGAACTTGTAGAAAGAAAGGGGACTCACTGCGGCGCTAGTAAAACCAGGGTTAATGGAGTTGTAACTGCCTTTTTCTCCAAGTGTTTCGTAGTTTGTGTTGTATCCTAGATTTCCTGCGATACCCTGACTAAGAAAGCTGTTTGGTTCCGATGCGCCGCTTCCCTCGGCCCCATTGTCCGAGGTAAAAATAAAAACCGTATTTTCAAGTTGATTCGTTTCTCTCAAGTATTTGATCAGCCTCCCGATATTGAAATCCATTGCGTCGATCATTCCCGCGTAAACAGCCATGCGCTTGGCTTCATATTTTTTTGTTTCCTTGCTTAGAGCTGACCAGTCGAGCACCCAGGACATGGTTTTTATTCCTGATTGAGGAGAAACCAAGCCCAGATCGATCGCTTTTTGATGACGATCCTCCCTCAACTTTGACCAGCCCTCGTCATAAACCCCTAGATATTTTTCTGTGTTTTCTTTCGGGGCCTGGACTGGAATGTGAACCGCCTGAAACGGTACGTACGCGAAAAAGGGCTTGCCATCATCTAAGTTCTCATCAATAAATTCGATCGTTTTATCAATTAGGAACCTTGATGAGTAGAAGTCGTCGGGCAATGAATATCGCTCGCCGTCAGAAAACCAGTTTGCTTGATCATAGATGGGAAGGTACGGCCTCTGTTCCCAGTTATCGGCGCCAGAGTCCATAAGCGCAACGGTCCTTTCGAATCCTCTCGCGCTTGGCAGTTTGTTAGGCTCCGATCCTAAATGCCACTTCCCCGCCATATAAGTATGGTAACCGCTATCCTCGAGCAGCGTCGCTATTGTGACCACGTTGTCGCCTAAAACACCTTGGTAATTCTTGGATTGTCTTTGCTCTGGCGTGAAAGTTTCAGGAATGTTCGGCACCCCAGCTAAGTGATTATTAACGCCAGTTAGCAACATCGCTCTGGAGGGCGCGCAGTTCGCAGCGGTGTGGTAATTTGTGAAGATGATTCCTTGTTCAGCAAGCATAGAGAGAGAGGGGGTATTTACTTCACTCCCGTAGGGTTCTATGTCGCTATATCCCAAGTCATCCGCCAATAGGAATATAATATTTGGGCGTCCAATTTGTGCTGGTGCAAAAACACTCTTGGTTAAGCAAGCCACAAAGAGAATCGTCGCCAGGAGATAGCGAGGTTTATCCATAATCATTCCTGTTTGGGTAAGGTTTTTGAGGCGAGGAGGAGTAAAAGCCCCACCCCTATCTCGAACGCGATCAAAAGGGGCGCAAATGCTGCTCCATGAAAAAGCCAAGCGATAGTTCTTCCTATCGCAGCAGCTAGCAAAAGCATTACCGATGGGTAGTACCAAAGCTTGTTCCCCGACGTGAGCGCAAAAAGAATGCTTAGACCGGTGACTAAGAAAAATGCGGATAAATCGCCAACCTGAGAGCTAAGACCCAAGCCCGCCTGGGGCGCAAGCCCTAAGCCTATGGCACTAGCTGAGGGGTCTACTAACCACCTAACCCCTAAAACTATAAAAAAAAATCCGAACAAGACTACCACGCCAAGTAAAAATCTCTCGAGAACTAATCTCATATTTAACTCCCTCCTTTCTATCCTCTATCTTTTATCTGCTCTCGACTTGCCCCAAAAAATTTTGCTTTTTAATTGGGGTAATAAACAAATTCGTCTCCTTCTTCATACTCCTCATTGAGAGTTTTATCTATCTTAACCGCTAGCTCTGCGACACTCGGGTAGAGAGGGTCGCGCGCCGACTTGTTGTGCTCGGAGAGAAGTATCATTAGTTCAGTTGCTTTCTTAGGATGTGTGTCGACAAGATTAATTTGCTCGTTAGGGTCTTCATCTAAATTAAATAGCCATCTCTGTTTCGAGTCACTCGTTATCTGGAGTTTCCAGTCGTCATGGCGAACCACCCGGTAGTGACCATTTTGCCAGAAAAGAGTTTTCCTTTGCCAAGCGGTGTTCTCCGCTTCGGTGAGAAGAGGGAGAAGATTGAGCCCG
>CAJWLI010000072.1 GCA_913043075.1 uncultured Gammaproteobacteria bacterium | reverse complement strand
TCAACAGCTGAAGGTGAAACCGGACACGCACATGGCCACCTAGAGTACATGGAAGCCGTCGGAGACCCCGCTACTGGCCTTCCGATTGGAACCACGGCCGCAAATTTAGAGGCTTCGGTTGCTGGGGAGACTCACGAGTACACGGATATGTACCCCGGAATGGCTAAGACCGCGAGAGATGAGGGTTTTGACGAGATCGCAGATTGGTTTGAGACGCTTGCCAAAGCAGAACGCTCTCATGCGAACCGCTTTCAAAAGGCACTTGACGCGATGACTGCCTAGGTCGAGCTCCATCTAGCGGTTCCGCCGCTCACAATGAGGGAGCTTCTGGCTCCCTTTTTATTTAGATCACTAGGAAACCACAGCTATGAAGTCAAGGGAAGGAAGCCTAGAGGCACCAAAAAGAGAAGCCTTGGACTGGAAAAATCCGGATTTCTACGACAAGAACTCGCTCGAAGAAGAAATGGAACGAGTTTTCGATGTCTGTCACACCTGCAGGCGCTGCGTCAGCCTTTGCGACTCATTTCCCACACTGTTTGACCTAATAGACGAATCTGAGACGTTTGAGGTTGACGGCGTAGACAAGGCCGACTTCGGGAAAGTGGTTGACCAATGCTTTCTATGCGACTTGTGCGCTGAAACCAAATGCCCTTACGTGCCTCCGCACGAGTGGGCAGTTGACTTCCCCCATCTCATGCTCCGCGCCAAAGCTCAAAAATTTACCGCTAAAGACACCAAATGGCGGGACCGAATTATCACCTCTACTGACCCGATCTTCGACGCTATTTCCACCCCGGGGATCGCTCAGGTAGCTAACGCCGCTGCGGACTCAAAAGCAATGCGGAAGGTTGGTGAAAAAGTTTTAGGACTGCATAAAGATGCGCCCTTACCTAAATTTCTTCCTAAAGCATTGACCAAGTCCTTGCCAAACGAAATAGGCGCGGACGGCTCAGCAACGCCTACAGAGAAAACAACGGGGAAGGTAGCGATTTACGTTACCTGCTATGGAGATCACAATGAGCCGCAGATGGTGGAAGACCTGATTTCTGTGCTTGATCACAATGAGATCCCGGTAAAAATTTTGAAAGATGCTCACTGCTGCGGTATGCCTAAGCTAGAGCTTGGAGACCTGAAGAAAGTCGAGAAAATGAAGGATGCTAACCTGCCCCTTTTCATCGAAGCAATCGAGAGCGGATACGATATAATTGCCCCTATACCGTCTTGCGTCCTGATGTACAAACAGGAATTGCCACTCATGTTTCCTGAAGACGTCGATGTGGCTCGTGTGCAGAGCGCTTTCTTTGATCCGTTTGAATATTTGATGCTTCGGCAGAAAGCGAACTTGATCGACCAAAATTTTCCGAATTCACTTGGCAAGGTTGCTTATCACGTCGCCTGCCATCAGAGAGTCCAAAATTTTGGGATGAAGACACGGGAATTCCTAGAGTTAGTCCCGGGCACAGAGATCTCAGCTATTGAACGCTGCTCGGGGCACGACGGAACTTACGCGGTAAAAGCCGAGACCTACGAGAAAGCGAAAAAAATAGCACGACCTGTGGTGCGGCGGGTTGAGGAAGCAAACCCTGACAGCTTTGGCTCGGACTGTCCAATGGCAGGGAGAATGATTGCGGACGGCATTGAAAACGGCGAGGCCGAGCATCCAATAAGCATGGTTCGGCGTGCATACGGAATTTAAAGACGCAACAAAAACGTAAAGGTAGATTGATATGAAATTAAAACGCGATGATCTTTGGTCGTTGGAAGAGTATGCGACAGAGAGAGAACCTTTTAGGGCTATGATCCTTAAGCATAAGAAAGTGAGACAGGTTGCACTCGGGCCGCACGCTACTCTATATTTTGAGGACCGCCTTACCATGAAGTATCAAGTCCAGGAGATGCTTCGAGTCGAACGAATCTTCGAACGAGAAGAAATTGAAGAGGAGCTGGCTGCATACAACCCTTTAATCCCCGATGGCAAGAACTGGAAGGCCACATTCATGATCGAATACGGAGATGAGGAGGAACGGAGGGAAGCCTTGGCTTATATGGGTGGAATTGAAGAGACCCTTTGGGTTCAAGTGGGCAGTGGAGAAAAGTCATTCGCAATCACTAACGAAGACATGGACCGAACACGAGATACGAAAGCTGCAGCCGTTCACTTCACCAGATTTGAACTCTCGGACACGGACCTCGAAGCTATTAATCAAGGTTCCGAGATAAGGTTTGGCCTGGATCATCCGAGTCTTGCAACCACCGTTACACTGGACTTTAAAGAGAGGCTCTCCCTGGTCGCCGACTTAGATTTATGAAGTTACGAAGCTAGATATTTTCCGAGTGAACGCGAAAACTCGTTAAGGAGTTCACCTCGAGTTGAGGACTTCCTCCAACATAAACCAACTTTTCGAGACAAAGTCCGATCAGAGAACGGGATGTATCTAACGTTAGAGGGCGATTCCATAGGGGAGGGAACGGCCAGCGCTGGCATTAAAGTTACGCCCAACCCCGCGGATACAAGCCCCCGAAGTGTCTCAAGACTTGCCGCTGAGTAGCCACTGCTCTCGACGCCGCCGTTGGTCTGACAGATAGACAGCGCTTGATCTCGAAGACAGTGCCCGTCCTCTAACAAAAGCACATTTTCTCCTTCAAGCGCCTCGGCATCTGCCACGGTTTGCGTTGCCTTAGAGTGATTAGATGAGACCGTCAAAAGAAAGGGTTCGTCATACAATTCGAACTCCTCGACATTATCTTCATTGACAGGCAAGGCCAAAATGACCGCATCGAGGTCCCCTTGTTTTAACATTCTAAGGATTTGCGCGGTTTGTCCCTCAGTCAAGTTTATCCTTAATTTTGGATAATCTTTGCCGATCGGACCAAGAATTTTTGGAAGCAAATAGGGTGCTATGGTTGGAATGACACCCAGCCTAAGCTCGCCGCCCATTGGCTCGCGAATTTGTTCTGACATAGCAGTCAAGATATTTACTTCTGCCAGTATTCGTTGTGCCTGCTCGACAATTTTTTCTCCTTCAGCCGCAAGCATCACCTGTCGATTCGATCTCTCTATGAGCGTCACACCTAGAGTTTCCTCTAGCTTTTTTAACTGTGTCGATAGAGTTGGCTGGCTAACGAAGCAGGCCTCAGCGGCTCGACCGAAATGCCGATGTTCTGCAACCGCTACTAGATATTTAAGATCTCTTAGATTCAACTCTGCACTCCTTCGCGAGACCAATATTGATCTCTATTTTCAAAAACATTCGCGGCTCTCGTCTCACTTCCCAATTGCTCAGAGTGTTTTTCCTACGAACCGCAAATTGAAAGTCACTGGAACCACCGGCTCTATCGACTGCAAACCAGCCATTTCCTTTAAAGTTTTTACTCCATCTAAAAGAGAAAAATCAGAGGCCCTGATCATTATCGGATCAGCGCTTGCGACGTCGTATATATTTTCCCCTGAGCGAACTACGTTAACCATTACACTTTTCGAGATCTTTATGGATTTCAGTCCGATACTCAGAGGAATTCTCAATCCTTCTGTTTCTCCCGATGATATTGAATTAATTTGATCCATATCTAATTTGGTTTTAATGGTTGCCGAAGGAAAATTAGCTACGTCAAATAAGATTTCCCGAATTCTTTCATTTCTAATTGGAACAAGAGTTTCTACTGTAGCCAAGTCTATGCTTACCAAAGCCTCACCATCGGACCCCACTGAACCGGAGAGCCCAGATAACCTGTGGTTCTCAGCAATTGTCTTGTTTTTAACCGATGCAAAACCCACATGTGAATTTTTAGTATCGACAACCCATTCAGAATGGGCAAACAATGAGAAACAAGTTAGTGCCAAAAATACAAAATGTTTCACTTTTTAATGCTCCTTTTTGATTAATTCGCGTTCTCGATATGAGAACGAATTTGTTCACGCGTCTCAGAGGCAGCTAGTCTAACCGCGCTCTCAAAATCTTCGTCTTCGCTTGCATAAATAATTGCTCTTGATGATGAAATCAAAACATTCGTTGAGCCGGACGCTCTAATTGTTGACCCGACATCAGCACCCTGAGCACCTATACCTGGAATTAAAATCGTTAAAGCTCCTACTATTTCTCTTACTCTAGCAAGCTCTATTGGATAAGTTGCGCCCACGACCAGGCCCGCATTGCTGTTGTAATTCCAATCGTTACTTATTTTTTCCGCGATCTTTTCGAACACTCGCTCTCCCGTCTCAAGGACTAGTCCCTGGACATCGTCTCCTCCCGGGTTTGAGGTTCTGCATAGGATAAAAACTCCCTTATCTTTGTAATCGAGGTAGGGCTCCAAAGAATCGCCTCCCAGAAACGGATTTACTGTGGCAGCATCGGCCCCAAAACGTTCAAATAACTCTCGAGCATATTTTTCAGCTGTTGAACCGATATCCCCTCTTTTGGCGTCTAGAATGACGGGGATGCCTTTATCCTTTATGTACAAAATGGTCTTTTCGAGCTGATCTTCTGCAGCCTCGCTTGAGTAATGCGCAATTTGTAACTTGTAACAGGCAGTCAGATCAGAGGTTGCGTCAACAATGGCTTTATTGAATGAGAAAATCGGTTCTGGTTTTACAAGTTTCGAAGAGGGAATTCTCTTGATATCGGGGTCTAATCCCACGCACAGCAAAGAATCTAGTTCTTTTTGTCGTGAAGCTAGTTTGTCGAAAAAGAGGTTCTTGCTTGTCTCTACGCTAATTACGAAACTCCCATTTTATGTTTTAGGCCAAAAAAATTATTTGAAGCGATTGTTTGCTCTCTCCCTCATTTGGGCACTATCTTTGTTAAATCACCTTCGTCTTTAATGTTATATCCCAAAGACGATATCTTATCTCTTATCTCGTCCGCCTTTTGCCACTGTTTTCCCTTTCGGGCCCTCGATCTGTCCTTTACTAACTTTTCTACTTCCGCTGGGATATTCACTGTTTGGGGGGTCCAATGTTCTATACCAAGCCCCAATACCTTATCAAATTCCAGAAGGGTTGCTTTTTTTTGGGATGGGTCAAGATCTGATTTGACCATTTGCCAGAGACTTGCAAGGGCCTTTGGCATAGCCAGGTCGTCATTTAGATCCCTGTGAATGGCTTCCAGTGTGGGCCGGTGAATTTCTCCGGGGGCTCCCCATTCGAAGGCGAGCTCGTAAAGCCTGCTCAATGAGGTCTGGGCTGCTTCCAGACCTTCCCAAGAGAAAGAAATCTGCGTGCGATAATGTGAGCCTAGGAGGAAATAGCGATACACTAGAGGATCAAATCCGTAATCCAAAATAGTTTGTAAAGTGATAAAAGACCCAGAAGATTTGGACATTTTATCATCCTTCAAACGCAGAAAATAACCGTGCATCCAAAAGTTAGCCAACCGGGTTCCCCTTGCTGCTTCTGTTTGAGCTATTTCATTGGTGTGGTGCACGGGTATGTGATCCTCTCCGCCGCAATGAATATCGAAATAATCGCCGAGAAATTTAGCCGACATAGCGGAGCACTCTATGTGCCAACCCGGGAAACCTTTACCCCATGGACTTTCCCATTCCATTTGCCGAGTCTCTCCTTCTGGCGAGAATTTCCAAAGCGCAAAATCGGTTAAAAAGCGCCTTTCTCCTTTTTCTACCCTTGCGCCCTCCTGCAGACCATCAATGTCTAACCTAGCTAAATGCCCATAATTTTTAAGTTTTTGCGAGTCAAAATATATACCGTCGGTAAGCCTATAGGTAAAACCTTTAGCCTCGAGTTCTTTTACGAAGTCAATTTGCTCAGAGATATGATCAGTTGCTTTACACCAAATGTCAGGCGGAAGAATATTTAATTTGCGTAAATCCGCTTGAAACGCATCGGTGAAGAATTGAGCCAATTCCCAGGCATCCATCCCTGATCTTTTCGAACCCAACTCCATCTTGTCTTCGCCGTCATCGCCGTCTGAGACCAGGTGTCCAACGTCTGTAATGTTAATGACATGTTCTACGTCGTATCCATTTAAAAGAAGGGTTCGCTTAAGTATGTCTTCGAAAAGGTAAGTTCTTAAATTACCAATGTGAGCATAGTCGTAGACTGTTGGGCCACATGCATACATTTTGACCTTGTTTTGCTCTAGAGGAAGGAACTCTCGGACTCTTCGATCATAAGTGTCAAAGAACTTGAGCTCCATCAGTCAGGCCCACTAAATTCTAAAGATCGAGTTTGCATAGTGTCCATCATGCTTTTTTAGTCTCGGCACCAAAGCGTTCATCCAAGATTCGTTCCACGGTTTCCACGATTGTCTGAGTTTGCGACTCTACTTCCACATTCACCTCATCCCCAACCTGCAAAAGCCTAAAATTTGTGCGGCTAAGAGTCTCAGGGATAAGGTTTATCGAAAACTGTTGTGCATTTCGATTAACCTCAGCCACCGTCAGGCTGCATCCATTAACGGAGAGATAGCCTTTTTCAAATATAAACTTGAGCCATGGCTTCTCCGAGGTGAAAGTAAGCCGATAGTTGTTGACAGGCTTCTCGATTGTAGCAACTTCGGCTGTCCCAACAACATGTCCAGAAATCGGATGTCCTCCGATTTCAGCGTCGGCCTTTGCGCTCCGTTCTATATTTACAAGCGTCTCCTTCTCTAAATATTTTAGGTTGGAAAGGTCAAGGGTTTCTTTGATTACGTCGAAAAACACCGAGCTCCCCAGGATCTCCGATACAGTAAGACAGACTCCGTTTACTGCAACGCTCGCACCGAGCTCTAATTCGAACAAAAGCTTATCTGAAAAAATGATTGAGAACCGCGACAGATTATCGAGTTTTTCTATACTAGCTATCGGTAAACAGGCTCTTACTATTCCAGTGTACATTTCGACCTTTTTAATATTTGATTAGTAGAGTTTTAGGCTGAGATGCGCCATCTAAATCTAAATCTATCTTAACAAATTTACTTCGCGCTGGTCTTTTTTATAATACAGTTTGAATTTGTATAGCGACCGTCCATGGGAAACATAATCGATCTTCGAAGCGACACAGTCACGAGCCCCTCAAAGGCGATGCTTGAAGCGATGACGTCTGCGGATACGGGCGACGATGTTTATGGGGAAGATCCGACCGTAAACGCGCTAGAAGAATACGCAGCTCAATTGACTAAAAAAGAAAAAGCACTTTTTGTTACCAGCGGGACCCAAGGAAATTT
>CAJWLI010000071.1 GCA_913043075.1 uncultured Gammaproteobacteria bacterium | reverse complement strand
CCCGGATGTTATATCGCAAGCTTTACTCGCAATACCAATGTGGTTCTTGTTTGAAATCGGAATTTTTCTTTGTAAGATTTTCAAGCTCGAGCGTCTATAAGTCTAAAACAAAAGTAACCGGGCCAGCGTTGGTAAGCCTTACGTCCATTTCTGATCCAAAACTCCCCTCTTCAATTTTGATTTCATATTTTTTCCTAGCGTGCCTGACTAGCCCATCATAGAGCTTCTTAGCTTCTTCGCTAGGAAGCCCTGAAGAGAAAGATGGCCTGAGTCCTTTTTTGGTATCTGCAGCCAAAGTAAATTGAGAAACTATAAGCAGGTCACCCGAAACATCTAATAACGACTTATTCATCAAACCCTTCTCATCACTAAAAATTCTATAACGCGCAACTTTCTCTAGAAATGGGAGAAGCTTGAGGGCGGAATCTCCTTTTTCAAAGCCGACAAATAAAAGCAATCCAAAACCAACTCTTCCAATAACCTCATTCGAGACACAGACGCTTGCCTCAGAAACTCTTTGGATAAGCCCTCTCATAACTACCTCGAATTGTAAATTAGTAAGTTTTAGAGACTTTTATGTCCTCTTTATGGTCTCACAGTTCATTTAAAATTATTGCAATCATCAAAACTAAATAACTCGATCGTATTTATTTTGACCCTGCTCGAAGGGCCCGCTTTCTATCGTTTTCCGTCAAGAGTTTTTTCCTTACCCTTAAGTTTCCTGGAGTGACCTCAACCAACTCATCGGCTTCAATAAACTCAAGCGCGGACTCGACTGTTAGCTTTATTGGCTCCGTCAATGAGATATTTTCATCAGTGCCTGCAGCGCGAATATTAGTGAGCTGTTTTGCTTTCATTGGGTTTACAGGCAAATCATTTTCTCTAGAGTGCAAACCTACAACCATTCCTTCATAAACCTCTTCATTTGAGGAGATCATTAGACGACCTCGAGCCTGAAGATTGTTTAAGGCGAATCCTGAGCTTTTACCAGTAGCCATGGATACTAGTGCACCCTTGCCTCGCCCATAAAATTCTTGCGAAGACAAGGGACTGTAGTGAGAAAAAACACGATGCATAATTCCTGTCCCAGAAGTCATAGTCATGAATTCGGATCTAAAGCCAATCAAACTTCTAGTAGGAATAGTAAACTCAAGCCGGACTCTAGGACCGGCATCGGAAGACATATTCTCAAAGGAGGCTTTTCGACGACCCATTTCTTCCATGATTTTTCCCTGATGAGACTCTTCGATATCAATAAGCAAGCGTTCAACCGGCTCCTCGTTTCCCGTTTCTTTTTTGAGGACGATTACTTCCGGACGACTAATGGCTATTTCATAACCCTCACGTCGCATCGTCTCAATGAGGATAGAAAGGTGTAGTTCGCCCCTTCCTGAGACTCTGAACATCTCAGAATGATCGGTTTCTTCTACTCTCAGAGCTACATTATGTTTGGCCTCCTGAAAAAGCCTTTCTCTTATCTGACGACTAGTAATGTAGTCGCCATCTCTACCCGCAAACGGGGAGGTGTTAACCTGAAACATCATTGAGATAGTAGGTTCATCCACTCTGAGAGCAGGAAGCGGCTCGGGTTTTTCTAGGGAACAAATGGTATCCGATATCTTGATCTCGTCCAGCCCGCTAATACACACAATATCTCCTGCTTGAGCAGATTTTACGGGCATTCTTTCTAAACCAGCGTAGCTCATAACCTGCAAAATCTTTCCTTTCTTTTGTTTGCCTTCATCAGATACTGTAAATATTGTTTCGCCGGCATTTATAACCCCTCTTTTTACTCGCCCGACACCCAAAACCCCTACATATTGATCATAAGCTAATGAAGTTATTTGCATCTGGAGCAGTCCGTCAAGTGAAACCTCTGGAGCAGGAACGTGATTAACGATTACGTCGAGGAGATACGTCAGATCTCCATGGAGTTCGTCAGGATCGGGGCCGGCAATCCCTTGGATAGCAGAACCATAAACTACAGGAAAATCTAATTGCTCCTCAGTTGCACCCAGCTGATCAAACAACTCGAAAACTTGATCCACCACCCAGTCAGGTCGCGAAGCGTCCCTGTCAATCTTGTTCACCATTACGATGGGCCGAAGCCCATTTTCAAATGCCTTGCTTGTTACATACCTTGTCTGAGGCATAGGCCCTTCGACTGCATCAACTAGCAGCAAGACTGAATCCACCATGGATAGAATACGCTCTACTTCTCCTCCAAAGTCGGAATGCCCGGGAGTGTCTACGATATTAATCCTGAATTCTCCCCAATTGAGAGCGGCGTTCTTTGAGAGGATAGTTATCCCTCGCTCGCGTTCGAGATCGCCTGAGTCCATAACCCTCTCTACATTCTGTTCGCCCCTTAATAGAAATCCGGTTTGAGCTAAAAGTTTATCAATGAGGGTAGTTTTCCCATGGTCAACGTGAGCTACGATTGCTATATTTCTTAATTGCGAAGATTTCATTAATTACCTATTTCAGTTTTCATTGACGAGCTAGTCAACCTGCATTGTGATCCATTTCCATTTAGTCATAATGTCTAGATCAGCATTCGTTCCTTCCCTGCCAAATCCGCTCAATCCATTACCTCCAAAAGGGACATGAGGCTCATCTTGAATTGACATCGCGTTGATATGGACCATACCCGCTCCTGAAGATTTAGCGACTTTCATCGCCGAAGAGATGTCGGATGTAAAAATAGAACAACTCAGGCCATATTCAGTATCATTGGCAACCCTGACTGCTTCATCCAGGTCATCAACTCTGTAGATAGAGGTGACTGGACCAAAGGTTTCTTCTCTGAAAATACTCATGCCTTCCGAAACACCGGATAAAATTGTGGGGGGACAACAGTTGCCAATCCAGTCGATACCTCCATGCACAACATCGGCCCCTTTAGAAACAGCGTCACTAATGTGAAATTTAACCCTCTCAACTTGCTTGTCACTAATAATGGGGCCAATCGCTGTTTCAGGGTCTGACAAGTCCCCGACTTTAATCTCGCTTGCTATCTTTTTAAAGGCTGGAATAAAGTCCTCCGCAATTCCTTTTTGGAGAATAATCCGGCTGGAGGCCATACAAGCCTGTCCTTGAAAAAAGAAAATCCCCATTGCGGCGGCGTCTAAAGCTTTATCAAGATTTGCATCATCTAAAACGATCAGAGGGTTCTTCCCTCCTAACTCAAGGGTCACTGGTTTCAACCCTTTTGCTGCAATCTCAGCAACATGTTTACCTATTCTAGGGGAACCGCAAAAATTTATTGCAGAGACATCTGGGTGGGCTGTCAGCGTATCCCCTATCTCGAAGGGGTCTCCGGTGACAAAGTTAAATACGCCTGGCGGTAATCCAGCCTCATCAAGGGTTTCGGCGAACTTCACCGTGATCTGAGTAGCAAACTCAGATGGCAAAAGCACGGAAGTATTTCCGGTGGCTATAACCATCGCTATTTGTTTTGCGTTTTTAAGCAACGGAACATTGAAAGGAGTGATGCAGGCTACTACGCCAACTGGTTCTCGTATAGAGAGACCAAAAGCGCCTGGTCTATCTAAAGGCATCGTCTCACCGGTCAATCTTCTTGGCACTCCTGCTGCAGCTCTAAAAGCATTAATACAATAATCCACCTCAAAAGACGCTTTCATGATTGGAGACCCGACTTCGTCAATCAACAAATTAAGGTATTCTTCTCTATCTCGCTCAACAATAGACGCAGCATCGGACAAAATCTTTTCTCTTTCTTTTGCCTGAGAGTCTTTGTATTCCTGATAGGCATCTTTAGCCGCCCGCACAGCAACCCCAATATCGGCTGAAGTACCTTTAGCAACTCGAGCGAGCACGTTTCGATCTGACGGGTTTACATCATCGAAGTATTCGCCGCTGCTTGGACCAACGAATTTGCCTCCAATCCACAATTCTGTTTGCTTCATGTGTTTTAAATCTCCTATTCCTTGTTTCTCCGAAAACCGGATTTTTTCCAAATTCCACGATCTTGCATCAATTTGACTTGTTTTTTGATGACTTCTTTTTCATATTCTTCATGCTTCATTGGTTCTCGATCAAGATATAGGTTTTTTGGATATATTGGCTCTTCATAAACCTTTTGGTACATCTCCGTTCGGAGGTCCTTCATCCAGTTTGTCCAAAGAGAGCTCTCCCTATGATGTCGCAAAGCTTCTATATTTATGGGTCCACAAACGCTAGTAGAAACACCACCATATTTCTGCTTGCCAACGATTTGGCCTCTGTAATCGACTATCATAGATTGACCACCAAAAGTATCTATTGGGGTATGATCGTCTTGGGTCAAAAAATATGTGCCCATATTAGGCGCCATAACATAGAGGTTATTATCCAAGGCCCGAGCCCGTGTTGATATCTCAAAGTAATCATTTGAAGCTGCTGGGTGGGGGATAGACGCCCTGTATATCAACTCTGCACCATTCATGGCAAGCGCCCGAGCATTCTCTGGATAAGAGCCCTCGTTTGCCATCATAATGCCCATTCTCCCAATCTCTGTATCGACCACAGGCCAGAAAGCGTCTAAAGAATTTCCGTATCGCTCTATCCACCAATCATAAATATCGTGAGGGCAAACCGAGTGCTCGACAGGATAAAGCGGTGCAACTTTATAGTGCTTAAGAATGACCTCTCCCTCTGGATTTATAATAAACCCGACATTAAAAAAGCGGTCAGCAATATCCTCATGACGAGCCTTTGCTTGCGCCATGACAAAAACCTTGTTCGGTTTAGCTATTTTTTCCGCAATCATCTCTACCTCGGGACCAGGAATGTCAATCGCACACTCCCGAGCGAACGTCACATGATCAGCGTCCATTACCTCATCATTAAATCCCTGAAGAGCTCCCTCTGGAAGGGCAATTAACTTGACTGGCAAATCTAAGGAGGATAACCAAAGAGAGGCTTTGGCCATGGATGCTAAATGATCAATATTCTTTTCAATTTCCCTGCGGTGCCTCACGCCCCAGACGGTGGGAACTAAACCCACAGCATTATAAGGTTCAATCATAAACATACCCCAATTCAAATTATCCACGTGGAAGTGCTAAACTTCGCAATTCTACGCTAGCTAAACCGGATAACAATAAAATCTGTTAGAAAACTTTTATGGCAAACGAAAACTCTTATATTCGACAGGAAATAAATTCAAGGCAGATGTCTCGGTTTCAGATCCAAACTGTCTTTATTTGTACACTTATCAACATGCTGGATGGGTTTGATGTGCTTGTTATGTCGTTTGCAGCTGCCTCTGTGTCTTCGGAGTGGGCACTTACTCCTTACCAACTAGGTACTTTGCTTAGCGCCGGGCTTTTTGGTATGGCACTCGGATCGATTTCGTTAGGCGCCCTCGCCGATAAATTAGGACGAAGGAAACTCGTAAACATCTGTCTTGTCATCGTCACCTCGGGTATGTTCGCGTCTGCTTATTCTCAAAGTGAGCAACAGTTGTTAGCATTCCGGTTTTTTACCGGCCTTGGCATTGGTGGTATGTTAGCGACCCTCACCACGCTCGTTTCAGAATACTCAAGCGAATCTTCAAGAGGGCTTTGTATCGGATTTCTCCAGTCAGGCTATCCGCTGGGTGCTCTATTGGGTGGGATCGCATCTGTTTACCTCATTGATAGTTTTGGCTGGCGTTCTCTTTTTATTTTTGGTGGCTCGCTCTCCTTAGCTATACTGCCATTCGTTTTCTGGAAATTACCTGAATCAATAGACTTTTTATTATTTCGAGGCAATCAGGCAGACAAGTCTCGGATCCAGCAAATCTTGACGAGACTTCGAATAGACCCTACCAATTTTTTAGCCACAACCGGCGGAAGAGAGAAAGAAGCAGATTGGAGAATCGTCTTTTCAGAGAGCTTCAGAACAAATACGCTATATTTGTGGACCTGCTATTTTCTTTTGATGTTCTCGTTTTATTTCGTCGTTAGTTGGACACCCAAACTGCTTGTTGACGCTGGGCTTACTACTGGTCAAGGGATATCCGCGGGGGTATACCTCCAAGCAGGCGGATTAGTCGGAGCAATCAGTTTAGGCTTGCTCGGTTACAAGTTCAGAGTTCCCCTCCTTACGAGTTTGTTTTTTTCGTGCGGAATCGCAGCAATGTTGTTCTACGGTCTCTTTGAATTAAGCCTAGTTTCTTTGATGCTTGTGGCCGCCATTATGGGATTTTTCTTGATCGGAGCGATGATTGGGCTTTACACCATCGCTCCATCTGTCTACCCCGCAACTGTAAGGGTCTTCGGGGTTGGCCTCGCAATAGGAATCGGTCGAGTGGGGGCAATTGTTGCGCCTTTAGCGGGTGGCATTATCTTGGATACAGGGTACAGCACGGGTCAAATTTTTGTTATCTTTTCGGTTCCCCTAATCCTGGCGGCATTAGCGGTTTATAAAATCAAGTTGCGATCTGTGTTTGAGTAAGATTTTACCGAACCAATTAGCAAAAAAAATAATGTGTTTTTAAAACTTAAGGTAGAGAGCTATGGGAATTTTATGTTTTAACAAAAAAAAAGATGAGAGATCTATTCTGTCATCGATATCTTGGTATGTCCGACATCTTCACAGGAAGTATTTGTTTTTCCCATTACTGTTTCCTGCTTTGATGTTTGGCCAACCGGCTTTTGCTAATTTAGAAGAAGTGGTGGTTACCGCTCGGAAAAAAACTGAATCTCTGCAGGACACTCCCATCTCAGTAACAGCTTTGTCGGGAGACAGATTGGAGGACATGGGCCTATCAAGAATAACAAAACTTCAAGATGTCACACCAAACCTAGTGTTTCAAAATACGCCAGCCTTTAGTGGGGCAGGGAACAATGCTGCCGTTTATATTAGAGGCATCGGCCAGCGAGATTTTATTCCCACGATCGATCCCGGTGTAGGAATTTACATCGACGACGTTTATTTAGGGAGATCAGCTGGCGCGGTGTTCGACATGATCGATATCGAGCAAGTGGAGATTCTGAGAGGCCCGCAAGGAACGCTTTTTGGAAAGAATACCGTTGGTGGAGCGATAAGTATAAAAACTGCTAAGCCTGACGAAGATACCTCGGGGAAATTTGACATAAAAGTTGGGACAGACGAAAGACGTAATTTTCGAGGAATGGTTAACCTGCCAATTTCTGATGAATTGTTCTTTAGAGGCAGCGTATC
>CAJWLI010000070.1 GCA_913043075.1 uncultured Gammaproteobacteria bacterium | reverse complement strand
AGTATGAGCAAGATTCCTCCTACCATCATCATGCTTTCCTTAACAATTCTTGGCACAGAGCGAGGATTTATCTCTTTTTTTACAGCGACGTAAACAGTTAAGACGTAAGCAGCGGTTACGGCTGCTGCTTCGGAGACCGCAAAAAACCCAGAGTAGATTCCCCCTAAGACAATTAAGGGAAGGGGCATATCCCATCTCAGTTCCTTAAATTGGCTAAACACTTGCGCCCGATCAAATTGTTCTCTGATCAGAGGCAAATCTTTTGTCGCCCAGATACTATAAACGCTTAAGCTGAGAATCATAAGCAGCGCTGGAATCGCGCCTGCCAGAAATAAATCTCTCAGAGAAAATGGAGTTGGCAAATCCATTTGTTGCGCTATAACTCCGTAGAGGATCAGAGGCAAAGAAGGCGCTAGGAGCAGGCCTAGACTGCCCGAGGTGGTTACGAGCCCCAAAGAATATCTTTCGTTATACCCGCCTGCTATCAGTGCAGGAAAAATTAACGCTCCAACCGCGACAATAGTTACCCCAGAAGCGCCCGTAAAAGCGGTAAAAAAGGCACAGACGAAGAAGGAAACTATTGCGAGCCCAGCGGGCATCCACCCCATTACTAAAGATGTAAATTTGACCAGTCTCGACGAAAGACCGCTCTCAGCCAACACATATCCGGAGAAAGTAAAAAGAGGGAGCGCCAAAAGCATTGGAGTATCTATCAAGCGATATAACTCTATCGCAATCACAGTAAGCGGCACATCTGCCAAGTAAAAACCTAACATTGCAGCTGCAAGAATGACAATAAACAAGGGCAAACCAGCAAGCGCTGAGGCAGTGATGAGAAGACTTCCTATCCAACCGATCATTTTCTATTGTTTCCAACACTGCGAAAAAAATCGAAGCCCCATCACGCAAAAGGCAACTGGCATGATAATCTGACACAACCAAACCGGAACAATCCCGAACGCGACGGTTGAGTCTAAGAACTCATAATAAACCAGATCTGCAGAGTAATATGCCGCTAAACCACAAATGAATGCAGAAAAAGCGCTGGTGAGCCTTCGGATAAACAATAAAAGTAACGGAGAGAGAAACCTATCCAACAAATCTATTTTTATGTGGTGACCCTCTCGGGTTGCGACCATCGCACCCAACAGAGCAATCCACAATACCAAGATCTTCAAAACGGATTCTGCCCACAAAAAACCAAACCCAAACGCATTTCTTAAAAGTATCTGCAAGAGAGCAAGGAATATAATCACGAAAAGAGAAAGTGCTAATAAAAAGTCTTCCGTTCTCTCTAACAGCGCTACCGTTTTTTTGAGCAATGTAATTTCGCCAAATCTAAATTTCTTAGATACTCTGAGTGGTATATATTAATCATTTTGGATTGAACGAAAATTCTTCAGAAGCAGGAGGTAACGATTGACCGCTTCCTCACTGATTTCGCCAGATTCCATTAGTTTCTTCACTGATAAATCTGCAGCCTCTTGCCATTCTGCCTTGTTGCTGGGCTCCACGAAAGTGATCCCTATTCCCTTTAAAGCTTGAAGTGCCTTCTCATTATCAAGTCTAGCGTCCTGGCCTACTAATTCAAAAACTTCATCCAAGATATTCTCTACCGTTTCTTGATCTGCCGCAGATACTCTCGAGTAAGCCTTCATGTCCATTGCCAACATTGAATATATGTAGACCAATGGAAGATTCATTAAATGGCTCAAATGATTATGCCACTGAAGCGCCAAAACCACAGAGGGGGGACCAACTACGGCGTTTATCATTCCTGTCTGAAGAGCTGGTAATACATCAGTTATGTTCAATGGTATGGGACTGACATCAAATGACTTAATTAGCTCGGCAGCAATTGGATCATTATCTGGAATCCACGCCTTAAGCTTTCGCAGGTCCTTTAATGATGTAACCGATTCATTAGCTAAGAGATAAGCAAATCCGGTTTCGGTAAATGCGAAGGTTTTTATCCCAGCGTTTTGTAAGCCATTTGATATGTAAGAATCTATTTGAGCCCGAACGAAATCGACTTCATTATAAGAGCGGAACTGCAACGGCAGGTTATATACCTGCAGGTCCGGGAAAAATCTCGTGAGCGACCCGGCAGCAAAGACTCCTCCGTTCAGCTGACGAATCCGCATTTTCCGAAGGACCGTCGCATCGTCGCCCTGCACACCGCCCGGGTATATCTTAAAAATTACCCGCCCCTCCGTTTGAACCTGAATTTGTTCTAGGCCCTCTCTAAGTTTAGACATCCAGCCTAAACCGTCAGGAGATATAGTTGCGATCTTAAAAATCTCTCCCGAAGCCGCCAAAGGGAAAAAGCTAGCGACGAAGAAAAAATATACGACTTTGATTTTCATATTTTCTCTAGAAATAATCTTTAGAGCCTTCCAGCAGTATAATGGCTCTTTTTTTTGCGATCTGATTCGTCAATGTAAACTCCCCCGCAATCGGATCAGCTGCCAAGACATCTTCAAGCAAACGATCATGCAGCTGTTGATCGAAAACAAGCCTAGCATATTGCTCGGCGAAGATAACTTTTGAAAGAAGAAACCGCTCCTCAATCTCAATTGCACGCTCAAAATGCTTTTTGCCTTTCTCTGGTCGCCCTCCCATTAACTTTGGCAGCAAAGTTTCTATGCCTCCTAAATAGAGATGAGCTCTTCCATTCTGGTAAGTCTCATCAAGCTCTACTACTTTTTCCATCAGCAATTTAGCTCGATTTAACTCTGAAATGACGGCCCAATCATCGCTATTTGCTTGCAACCGTCCAACCCAAGAAGTTCCCAGCGAGTATGCAACAAGCAAATCTTTTGAGGATAAACTAGCTACTACCGTTTCATATTCGGAGAAGGCAAGCTGACGAGCACCGCACAATTTGGAGCTGGCGACGCATGCTGCTTGATCAGAATATCTCATAGCTTTAGCACTTAGCATTTTCAGTCGATCTTTATCTTCAACCAGAACACTAAAAGATCCATTTAAATCTGCAGCAGAGACGAGTAGTTCAGTTGTCTCGGCGCCACTTTTCAACAAGCCATCTATCAACAGGAGAAACGCAGGAACCCCTTCTCGCACGGTTTCGATGTCTGAACTGCTCAATATCGACTCGCTAAGTCCGTCAGCTAACTGAGAAGCAACGCCCGAAAAAAGATTCGAGCACCCGGATAGCAACAACGTAGAGAGCAAAAATCCTCTTTTAAATCTTTTTCCAAGTTCCCGCTGTGTATGCACTTGGCTTACCCAATCAAATTAAAATTATGAGATTCCACCGAAAAAAGGATTCGCGTTTTTTTCAAATGCTAGAGACGTAGAAGGGCCATGTCCGGTCACCACCAATGCGTCATCGGCAAGACTGAATAATCGCTCTTTGATTGAACGCTCTATCTGCTCAAAGCTTCCGCCAGGTAAATCAGTCCTTCCTACGCCCAATTGAAAAAGCGTGTCTCCTGCAATAAGTAAAGAATGATTTTCAAACCAAAAGGAAAATGAACCAGGAGTATGGCCTGGGGTATGAATAGCAACTCCGTCACAACAGTGCAACGAATCTTCATCTGAAAGCCAGCCATCAAGTTTCGAGGTATCACCGCATTCGATGCCGAACCGCTGACATTGACTTTCCAGTGCGTCCCAAAGAAACTGATCTCCCTTGTGAAGCAGCAAAGGCGCTCCAGTCCTTTTCTTTATTTCTGCCGAGGCTAATATATGGTCGAGATGAGCGTGCGTATGGACAATTTGTTTTACCAACAGGTCATTCTCGTTGACGATTGACATTATCCGTTCAGGGTCTCCACCGGGGTCAACGATAACGCAAGCTTTCGTTATCGGATCAGCTATAATTGAACAGTTGCATTGAAGTGGACCGACTGGGAAAGTCTCGAAAAATACCTCGCCTGAAACTTTTGGCAGATTAAATCCCATAATTAAGTTCCTTGTTCCTCTTTAAATAAACACGATTTCTAGTTCCGTTCGCTTCTTTGTTACAATTCAGAATTTTTGCAAAACTTTATCAAAGACTTCGAACACTCGAGACCAATCATCAGCAGTCTCGTACTTTGTGTTTATGATAACACGAGAGATCCCAGCATCTCGAAATGAATTTAGTTCGTCACAAAAATCAGATTCGGATTGTCCAGCAAAACTGCAATAGGTTACTACTTCAGAGGGCCTTCCATATTTCTTCTCGGTTAGATCACGAAAAAGTTGGATACGATCTTTCATCTCACTTAGCCGGCCAATGGGAAACCACCCCGCTCCAACTTTTACCGCTCTCTCGAATGCAGCGGCGGACATTCCGCCCACTAGAATCGATGGTTTTTTCGGTTTCGGTTCAAAAATAAAATCCTGTCCATTTGAGCTCATAACGTCTTTTTCAAAGCAATCATTTATAAAAGATAGAGTGTCTTCAAAAATTTTTCCCCGTTTGTTTCTGGGAACGCCCAGAGCCCTAAATTCTGGACCCATCCACCCGACCCCAACACCTAATATAAACCTTCCTGAGGATAACTCTTGAAGACTGGCAATAGCTTTCGCTAAAGGTAACCTTGGTCGGTAGGGAAGAATCAATACTCCTGTTCCAAGCATGATATTTTGTGTCTGACCTGCCATCCAACTCAAGACGGTCAGAGGGTCTAGATAGCGTCCACCCGAACCTTCTGCATCGTTCGGCGGGATCGCAAGATGATCAACGACCCAAGCTGATTCGAGCCCTACGTTTTCTGCTGACCTTAGAACAGAACTTATGATATCGGGTTTGGACTCGGGACCCATGACGCGGACCCCTATACCAATTTTCATAAAAGTCTTTTAAGTTGCGGCGATTGAGACGTTAAATACGCCAGCTTGGCGAGCAGAGTCCATAACGTGGATCATTATTTCTGTTTTGCTCTCCGGATGGGGTTGGATAACAACGGGGGCTTCTGGGTTTTCCGCATGCAAACGTTCAATATTTGCTCTGACGGCACGAAAGTCTATGTCTCTGCCTCGAATTCGAATCCTGTCTCGGCTAGTCACTTGAACCACAATACTCTGTTTGTCTGCGTCCTTAACGTTCTGGTTTTTGTCGGGAGTGTTAACATCTAACCCCATTTCTTTGACGAAAGTCGCAGTAACGATAAAAAAGATCAACATGATAAAAACAACGTCAAGCATCGGGGTGAGATCTATCTCGCCCTCTTCTTTCTGTTGTATTCCAAGAACTCTTCTCATAATTTCTCCACACGCTTCCGAGGGAAGCTTAAGTATAACATTTACAAGCTGAGATGATACAAACTAACCACCATTTACTTCTACTTGTTGATTACCTTACTAACAGTGGTGTAGTGAAGGCCCAACTGGTCACCTATCTCCATTAACGTGTAGCCATATTCCAAATGAGCTCTGTTTATTAGCAAATTTCTTTCATGGCGGGACTTGGTCTCAACTTTTTTAAACAGCGCTCCCAGACTTTTTCTGCGAGTTACGCGTTTTGGGGCTTTTTTTTCAAGGCGCTGGCCTTGAAGAATAGGCTGCATCTCATTAAGAAATCGAGGACTTCCAAGCAAAACTTGATTCTTTATTTTCGCAAGCGGAGATTCACCACCTAATGATTCAGAAACGTACTCAATATACCTTTTATGCGACTGGGTTTTTTCCTTACCAAAAAAAGCGAGCACGTCAGCTAAATGCAAAAATTCAGGTGGTGTTTTTTCTCCAGCAGTGGCTCTGTAACTGCTCCACTTATAGCCTTTATATTTGAATTTTTTCCCGTCGCTATCTCTCGAAACCACGTGCTTGCACAAGGGGAGTAAGAACGATTTCTTTTCAAAAAGAATGCTTTTAAATCGACCTTGAAAGACAGATCCACTAAGATCGTGTCTCTTGTTATAAATTTGAGTGTATACGCCGTTTAATTGGCGCATCCCACGAGAGAGGTTCCCCTTTGGGACTTCTAAAATTATCCGATAGGACCCGTTCATAATAGAGTAGCTGTGCACCAGCCAGCCAAACCTGGCAACTACGTTCGACAACACATTCAAAAAAGATTTCTTATCATCTTTATCGCGAAATACTTCATTACCGGACCCGGCCTTGCTTTCCACATGATATGTGGCGCCTGGAAATTCTATTCTCAACGGTCTAGACATAGATGATCTGTATTCTTTTCGCTTACTTTTAGTTTAGTTTTTTGGATTGCTCGCAAGAAAAATAGTAACTTTCCTCATTAACGGTCTCAAGCCATTTTTTTATTTTTTAGTAAAATAAGCAGTTGACCTGGATAAAAAATCATGACTAAGTCATTAGTCATTTTGTTAAACGAATAGGATGCTCGAAATGGCAATAGAAAAATTTCCTGTAGAGAAAAGCCATGTCATGATGTTCGCTAGATCAATTGGTGATTCCAATAAAATATACTTCGACGAAGACTACGCTAAAGAATCGAAATGCGAGGAAATAATTGCACCGCCGACCTTTGTTCAATCAAGCGCACAATTTGACCCAGATTATTTCCTCAGGCCGAAGGTAGGAAAGCAATGGTTTGGTTCCGCAAAAGGCCCGACCGGCATAACGAAAAATAACGAAGAAAGCTCTGGCTCTGGCAACAGCTCTTCCGGCGGACTTCATGCAGAGCAGCATTACGTCTTTCATAAAACCCTTAAGGTCGGTGCAGTCTTGTCGGCCGAGGTCAAGCCAGGCAAGACCTGGGAAAAACAGGGGAGAAAAGGAGGAAGTCTTAAATTCTCTGAAACTGTAACGGAATACCGCGACGAGTCAGGAGAACTTGTAATTACTGCTACAGGCGTAGGTGTGAAAACAGAGAGACCAGCTACCACAAAATAAAGAGGGATAATCCAATGACTTTGCTACTAGAAGAAATCAAGATAGGAGACTCATACCAAGAGGAGGTATGCGAAAATCTCTCAAGAACGCAGATTGTAATGTACGCGGGATCTTCGGGAGATTATAACCCATTGCACACGGACGAAATATATACAAAGGAAATCGCTGGATACCCGTCAGTTTTTGCGCATGGAATGTTGTCCATGGGTATGACAGGAAAGATGCTTACTAATTTTGTCGGTGACGGAAATTTGACCTACTACGGAGTGCGGTTCACTGCCCAAGTATTTCCGGGGGCTACACTTACCGCGAAAGCAACTATCTCCGATATTCGCGAAGAAAACGGAACGAAAATAGCGGACCTCGAGATCTCGACTTTGGATCAGGATGGAGTTGAAGTGATAAAGGGCAAAGCCTCAGCAAAAATTGGTTAAGGATTGCTTTTTTGAAGTTAAGAAGCGCCCATTTTATCCAACGCATTCAACACTATGTCCTCAGTTAAAA
>CAJWLI010000069.1 GCA_913043075.1 uncultured Gammaproteobacteria bacterium | reverse complement strand
TGATCTCAGTGAGCTCTCCGATTTTTATGTTTCGGTGCAAACGAAATTCGTTGGCGCCAAGAAAGGGGAAGCCTCTGACGGGCATGTGCTCATACCAAGCCTGATAGGCGGCCGTTCTCTTTTTTATCGTTTCCGTTGAATTATCTTCAACTGCGTCGTGATTATCGATCATAGTAAAAAAGGGGATTTGGGCGTGGGCGTTTTGTAGATGCTCTTCTGTTTTGTATAAAGCGTGCCGCAATCTAAATTCTTCGAGAGTTTCCGGCGCGCTTTCTGTTTCATGCCTTCGAAAATTTTCTCCGAAAGATGTGTCGTAGATATAATCTCCCAGATGCAAAATGAAGTCGGGTTGGTCCGCTATCATGTGATCGTAAGCCACAAAGTAACCGTGAGCGTAATTTTGGCAAGAGGTGGTTACGAACTTTAAGTTGTCGGATTCGTTGTTGAATAATGGCAAAGTTTTTGTCCTTCCAATTCTTGAAAAGTAATCTCCGCATTGGAATCGGTACCAATAAACTTGATTTGGTTCTAGACCAGAGAGATCAATGTGCACTGAGTGGGCTAGCTTCTCGGATGCCGAAATCCATCCTCTTCTGACTATTTTTTTCATTTTTGGATCACGAGATAGGATCCATGAGACAGGTATTTCCTTTCGGCCAAGGCCCCCGTCAGGTTGCGAAGGATCCGGAGCTAAACGAGTCCAAAGAACGAATCCGTCGGTTGTACAATCGCCCGAAGCGACACCCAACGAGAAGGGCGATCCCTTAAAATTACGTTTCTCATTACCAGCGGATTTAATCGATAGACCGGCTGCCATGAGAGATGAAAGTATGAAGTTCCTGCGTTTCATACGCGCCTGTGAGTTTTCACCCGCAGACAGAATATAACGGCTCGAGCGGTGCGAACAGCAAAATCTGCGGTTTTACCAAAATCGGATATTAAAATTAAAACCTCTTAGCCTATAATGCTGTCAAATAGGAAAAAATGGTTATAAGAAATGAGCAACCTACTTGACAAGCTATTTGAAAGAACCAAGTTAAATCGACGATTACATTGGACGACCATCGCTTCTGAGAAGACTTTGCTTGCGGTCATTGGATGTCTAACTGTTCTCGCAAGCATTGACTATGTCTGGGATATGTTTCAAGCGATGTCGATCACGCTGCCGGATCTGTTCATGCTTTTTATTTACGCTGAGATTATTGGCATGATCGGAGCTTTTTATTCAACCAACCGAATACCTGTGACGCTTCCTATCATCATTGCCATGACCGCGTTGTGCAGATTAATCGTCATGCAGAGTAAAGACATGGAACCAACAATTCTTCTGGCGGAGGCAGGCGCCGTTCTTATTCTTTCGGCAGCGGCCTACCTTATGAGTTTGAAAGATAAGATTAGCCTTAAAAAATTGGAAGAGACCGACAATTAAAGTGTTTCAAAAAACTAGAATATCCTTCTTTATAGTCGCCCAGTGGAGACCTAATGAAAGAGAAAACTTTTGATTTGAAGAAGTTCGAGGTCCAGTCGGATGTTGTGCTCGACATCACGCTCAAATACGCGTTAGTTGGTGAGGTCAATAACGAAAAAGACAACTGCATCCTCCTGCTCACATCCTACTCTGCAACACATGAAGATGCCTTAGATCTAATACCAGATCCGGAGCTTTTCGATACTTCTGAGTACTGCTTTATCATCGTTAACATGATTGGAAATTCTGCTTCATCCTCCCCAAGTAATACTGAGAAGCCTTTTGATGGCCCTAGATTTCCTAACGTAACGATCCGCGACAACGTTTGTGCTCAGCATAGGCTTGTGACGCAAGAGCTGGGTATTACGAGATTGCGATTGGTGATGGGATATAGCATGGGTGCATTACAAACTTTTGAGTGGGGCTGCCAGCATTCCGATATGATAGATTCTATACTGCCGATTTGTGGAGCAGCGAGAGTCTCGAGGCATAACTGGTTGTTTTTAGAGAGTGCGAAAGCGGCGCTTCAAGCGGATCAGAATTTCGAGGGCGGAGACTATAAAGCAGTGCCTGAGGTCGGAATGGACGCTTTTGCAAAAGTCTACGCAGCTTGGGCTTTCTCTCAAGATTTTTTCAGAGAAGAGCTTTATAAGAATTTGGGGATGGACTCAGTTGAAGAAGTTATCTTATTTATGAAGAACTACTTTGGTCGAAGAGAGCCGAATGATCTAATTGCGATGATCGAGACCTGGCAGTCCGCGAACATAGCTTATAATCATGAACATAAAGGCGACTTTGAAGCAGCTTTAAGAAATATCAATTGTAAAGCGATTGTTATGCCTGGTAGCACTGATCTTTATTTTCGGGTTGAAGACAGCGAAAATGAAGTCAAACATATGCCGTATGCGGAACTGAGAATTATAGATTCAAAGCTTGGTCACGTTGTGGGCAGCGGAATGGATCCGGTTGGTAGGCATTTGATTGGCTTGTCGATGAAAGACCTTTTGGTTACATAGTTATTTTTCTTGACTGCGCTAAAGACCAAAATTCAGCTATGGGGCGTTGGAACTGCGCGAACGATGCGTGTTCATTGGATGCTGCACGAACTCGACTTGCCATATCAAACGTTTCCCATCAAGGCGAGGTCGGGAGAAACCCAGACTGATTCCTACCTTGACATAAATCCAAAGGGAAAGATTCCCACACTAGTGCATGACAAATTTGTGCTATCGGAGGGCTTTGCGATTTTGAGATATTTAAGCAATCTTTCCTCGTCAGAGGACAAAGATCAATTTCAGATTTCTATAGAAGGACAAGCAACTTACGATGAGTGGGCCTCTTTCATTCTAATGGAATTAGATGCCACAGCTTTGTACGTAATTCGTAGACATAGAGATTTGGAAGAAATATACGGTCGTTCATCAGAAGCGGTAAGGTCAGCCGAGAAGTATTTTGAAAAAATGTTGCTCGCAAGATGCGGAGAAGTTGATTTTACCGGTTACGTTTGGGGAGATCGATTTTCTGAAATTGATATTTTATTTACCACAGTCTTAGACTGGGCTCATTTTGCTGGCATAAAGCTGGAAGATAAATTTGTGTGCTATGCTCGGCGTATGCATTCGAGAAAAGCTTACCAGCAAGCTTACGAGGTTAATTACACCTGACTTGAAGTTTATTAATTTTTGATTAAACGTTTCGAGCTTGTCTTGGTTCTTGGGTTCTCTAAGGTTACTCTGGAACAGAGAAAAACTCTTGGTGTTTAAACATCTTTCGTAATTTTTTGGATCGGCAGGCAGTTGTTAACAGTGACTCCTACGAGGGGCCCATCGGTGTTTCTCTCTCGAGAATCTCATGGGGGCTTTTCCCGCCCGAAACTGAAAAAAAAATGTATTGGTGGGGATTCCCTAGCATCGGACTTGGTGCCGTCAACCAATTTCTTAGCATGTTCTTGCTTTATTATTACAATCAGATACTTGGGTTATCTGCCGCTTTAGTGGGTCTAGCATTGTTCATCTCGGTGGTTTTCGATGCTGTCTCAGATCCGCTGATCGCTTACTGGTCTGATCGTTACCAAGGTGAGTTTGGAAGGCGGATACCGTTCATGTTCGCCGCTATAGTTCCTATGAGTTTGAGTCTATTTGCCCTATTTGCTCTCAACCTCGGTGACGCAGATTGGATTTTGTTTAGCCAACTGACCGTGTTAATCGTTGTTTTTCGAGTTTCTCAAACACTTTTTTTTGTGCCACGAATGGCCTTAGGTGTTGAACTATATAAGGACTACACGGATAGGAATCGATTAATAAGTGCGGCAGAAGTTTTTGCACTTGCAGGAATCTCTCTTTGTATGGCCCCCATCCTTCTCCTCATGCCTGATTGGGATCAGGCACATCTTTACCCTTGGGCTGCCTTGTGGGTTTCATTTTTATTGGGTTGGTCCGCTTTTATGGGCACGTCTAAACTCAGCGCGGTTGAGAAAAATTCTTTTCAGTCTAATCGGATTGGGAAAGCCGCTAGATTTTCTTGGAAACAATTGGGGCGGGAGGCAGTTGCTCTGTTTTCAAATAAGAACTGGATGACACTACTTTTTGCTTTTTTGTTTTTCAGTTTAAATGGCGGTATTCAGGGAGGAGATTCGATCTACTTTAATAACCACCTTTTCAAATTTTCTCCATCCGATCTTTTTTGGAGTGGTCCCCTTATGCTCGGCGGCTCCCTAGTTGCCGCGCTTTTGGTGTCAAAAATATCAAAAGGACAAGACAAGAGAAGGCTTGTGATAATTTCGGGGAGCATGAGTTTCGTAATCGCTCCGCTGCTCCTTGGCTTAATGGCTGCTGAGCGATACTTTGGATATGACTTTCTGCCAGAGGCAGGGGATGGGGTCCTTAGTCCTCTCTGGTGGCTTTGGGCGTTCCACGGGTTTCTTAACGGCGGTATTTGGATTTTTTTTATCATTCTAGTGCAGTCTATGTTTGCAGACGTTGTTGAAGAACATCAAGCAAAGACTAACTCCAGATCTGACGGGCTCGTGCTTGTTGGGAGCAATCTCGTTACCAAATTAGTCGGGAGTGTGGGTGTGCTTCTAGCGGGAGTGATTATAAAATGGGCCGGATTTGATGATGCTAGCAGTCTCGAATTAAAAGAGGTGGCCGTTTATAACTTAGCCGCAATAAAAGTAGCAGTTTCTCTTCTTTTAGTTCCCCTAGGTCTGCTCTGTCTGACAAGATATACCTTGTCTGCGGAACAGCATTTAAGAAACTTGCGTAATCTAGGTTACGAAAAAGAGATCTGAATACAGCAAGATCCCATGTTTTACTAATTTTTTATTAATATTGAGGAGAGAGAAAAATGACAGTCACGGCGGTAACAAGTTGGGAGGGAACACCCGAAGCTATTGAAAACCTAGTCCTGGGATCAAAGGCCTCTGCACCGGTTCATAAGGAGATGGGTGCGAAAAATCCGCGCCTATGGAGAGCGGTGGCGGGCGGAGGAATGGAATCTGCTTTTTACTCGTTAGAGTTTGAGAGTCATGCCGCTTACGGTGCCTTCAATGATGCGATGATTGGTTCCGAGTGGTGGAATGAGCAAATCATCAAGGCTGCCGGGTCAGCTTATCCGACGTTAAAGAATCTAGGAACGACAGTTTACTACGACGCGATTGAAGTTTGATAAAAAGGCGAGCCCCCTGAAAGGGGGGCTCTTTCTATGCAAATTCAATCCATCATATTAAATTGTTCTTCTATCGTCGCAAAGTTTCTGGTGCTGCATGACGCCGCCCTGTTAAATATCACCATTCCTTTGTCTCCGGCTCCTTCTGCAAACCATCCCTGAAAGCCCTTGCCCATTTCTTCAAAGTTCGGCCAGACAGTCATTAGGGCAAAGGTGCCTGGTCTCATATCTCCGGAGAAGGGTGTAAATATCCATTGACCAGCCTTGCCTTCTATCGATTCGGTGTATTTCTCTACGATTTTTGTAAGCTGTCGAACGTCGTCCATGGTTTGTCCCTCGTTAAGCTGACACATCCAGAACTCGGCGACTGCCGAATTACTGGCGCTTGAGCTATGATCATCCCCATAAGCGCTGATTGAAAAAAGCATAAAGATTGAAGTGACTACTGAGAAGATCTTCTTCATATTGTTTAACCTCTGTTATTAAAGTGTCGAGAAAGTTTTTAAACTACGCCAAAAGCAAGCATTGCGTCGGCTACCTTCACGAAGCCTGCTATGTTTGCACCTTTCACGTAATCACAACCGCCATTACTTAGATGTCCCTTTCCATATTCAGCGCAGGTATCATGAATTCCCTTCATAATGTCTTTCAATTGATCTTGAAGTTGATCTTCTGACCAAGAAATCCGACCGGAATTCTGGCTCATCTCTAAGCCCGATACAGCGACACCGCCCGCATTGGACGCTTTCCCGGGCGCGTACAAAATCCCAGCATCTTTGAAGACATGAACGCCATCTAGATTTACAGGCATATTGGCACCCTCGCTAACGGCAATACAGCCATTTTTGACCAATGTTTTAGCTTGTTCTCCATCCATTTCGTTCTGCGTAGCGCAAGGTAGCGCTATGTCGCAGGCAATGCCCCAAGGCTTTTCTCCCGCATGCCAAGATGACCCACTGAATTTATCTGCGTATTCTGACAGAGGGGCGCGAGCGACGGTTTTTTGGTGCTTCACCCAATCTATTTTTTCTTGAGACATACCGTCTGGGTCATGAATGAAGCCCTGCGAGTCTGACAGTGTAATCACCTTACCCCCAAGCTGCAGCACTTTCTCTGCCGCGTGAGTAGCGACGTTTCCTGATCCAGAAATCACCGCCGTTTTGCCTTCGCAAGAATCTGACTTTGTGCCGAGCATGTTTTGCATGAAGTAAACGGCTCCATAGCCAGTAGCCTCTGTTCGGACCAAGCTGCCGCCAAATTCCAATCCCTTGCCTGTGAGCACTCCGGTGAACTTATTGCTGATTCGCTTGTATTGACCGAACATATATCCAATTTCGCGTGCGCCTACCCCAATATCTCCTGCTGGCACGTCGGTGTCTTCTCCTACATGTCGGTATAGCTCAGTCATAAACGACTGACAAAAACGCATGATCTCGTTATTCGATTTTCCTTTGGGATTGAAATCCGATCCGCCTTTGCCTCCGCCCATCGGTAAACCCGTGAGTGAATTTTTGAAGGTTTGTTCAAAGGCAAGGAATTTTAAAATACTTTGATTAACGCTTGGATGAAAACGAAGTCCCCCTTTGTATGGGCCAATCGCGTTATTGTTTTGAACTCTGTAGCCTCTTTGAACTCGAATGCTCCCGTTGTCATCTTCCCAGCAAACACGAAAGCTAATAACTCTGTCAGGCTCGGCTATTCTCCTAAGAATTTGGGCTTCATGGTAATGAACCTTGTCTTCCATGAAGTCATAGATGTCTTCCGCAACCTCCCTAACCGCTTGAATAAATTCGGTCTCTCCAGGGTTTCTTCGTTCAACTCCTGCCATAAACTGTTCTAGATCTACATGGTCCGCTACGCTCATACTTCCTCTCCCGCGCTTTAGTTTGATTTATAGTCGACTAAAACATGTTTTCAGTTTTTTTGAAAGTTATAAGCTGCAACGTTACTTATTTGGATTGTCAGGGACAAAGGCTTGCAGCAGGTAGCGCAGTAGAGTGTAAGTTTAAGTTGATTTCAAATAGAAATTAATCCAAGAGCAAAGATAAATCGACGGCTTTAATGTTTTTAGTCAGCTCTCCCATAGAAATAAAATCGACTCCTGTTTTAGCAATTTCAAGCAAATTATCAGCGTCACTGATCCCGCCTGAGGCCTCCAATTTAGCTTTTTGTTTTGCAATTTTTACTGCTCGAACCATGTCCGATATTGAGAAATTGTCTAACAATATCCAATCAGGTTTGTGTTCTAACGCGGTTTTCAACTCATCAATTGTTTCTACTTCGATTTCTATTCTAGCCGAGTTGTTGACTTTCTTAGCTTTTTTTATCGCGTTTGAAATCCCGCCTGCTGCTTTGATGTGGTTTTCTTTGATCAAAAAAGCATCGAAGAGACCG
>CAJWLI010000068.1 GCA_913043075.1 uncultured Gammaproteobacteria bacterium | reverse complement strand
TTTGCCTTGCCGAGATCACCGAACTCATTGGAACTAAATCCCCTTTAGCTGACCTAAGGTAGTATCGCTCGAGCCACTCCTTATTAAGGCGAAAATTTTTGTCTGCTTGCAAAATAACTTTATAGCTTTGTCCTTCTACGCTAAAGCGATTCGTCTCTCCTTCACCCAACATTACCTGCAATGTCGATCCAATTTGTTCCATCGAAATCCCAAGCCTCGAAGCCAATTCTCGGTCTATCAGGACCTCTAGCTCAGGCCGAGAGATTCTTAGGCTTTTGTTTACAAAAGCGAAGACGCCAGATTCTCTTGCCAGATCTAGGAGGGCTTCGGCAACCCGCTCTAACTCAAAGTAATTCGCGTTAGAAGAAATAACGAATTGAACGGGAAGGCCGCTTTCTGCGCCAGGCAATCCACCCCCAGCGAAAGTAAAGATCTCCAGTCCACCGATCTGATCATATTTCGACTGAAGTTCAAGACGAACCTCTTCAAGTTTCCGTTCCCTTTGGTCCCAGGGCTTTAATTCAACGCCACCATAAACTTGAGAAGGAAGATTTGCTTGCCAGGAATGAACAGCTTCTGGGATCTCCTTCCAGGCAGCTGTCATTTGCTCAACGAAGAAATTAATGTACTCTAGATTCGCGTAGTCTGGAGGCGTGGCGTAAGCGTAGATATGGCCACTGTCTTCCTGAGGCGCGAGCTCTTTTTGAGATATCAAAAGAAGAAAAGGAAGACTCAAAAAAATAACAGAACAAAAAAAGAAGACTGCTCCCTTATTCTTTAACGAGGCTAGGAGCAAACCCCGATAGAAACTGTTTAATTTTTTAAAATTTACTTCTAACCAACTAGAGGCCTTTCCCTGTTGACCGGGGGCAGGAAACATATGCGCGCACATAACGGGTGTGAGCGTTAGAGCCACAAACCCTGACACAACGACGGCGCCAGCCAGAGTGAGCGCAAACTCACTAAAAAGAACCCCGGTTAATCCTCCGAGAAAGCTAATTGGCAAGTAAACGGCTACCAATGTGAGGGTCATTCCTATTACTGGCAACGAAATTTGGCGTGCACCCTTAATAGCTGATTGAAATGGCGTTTCTCCTCTTTCGGTGTGCCGATGAATATTTTCGACTACAACAATAGCGTCATCGACGACGAGACCAATGGCGATCACCATGGCGAGAAGCGTAAGGAGGTTAATGGAGAAGCCCATTAACCAAATAAAAAACAGGACACCAACCAAGGACAGAGGAATCGCTACAATCGGTATAGCAACTACGCGTAAAGATCCAAGAAAAAGGACTATGACCAAGACGACAATGACGCTTGCTTCAAAGAGCGTGTTTTTCACCTCCTTTATGGCTTCTCCAATAAATTTCGACTCATCAAAATCTAGGAACAGCTCCAAATCTGCGGGCAAGGTCTTTTCCAATTCCGTTATCTTTTCTTTAACCCGTTCAGCGACTTCAAGTGGGTTGGCCCCCGGGGCTTGATAAATCGCTAAAAACACTGCCTCTTTGCCACTGGAGTAGATTGCTCCGTCGTAATTTTCACTCGCTAGTTCAACCCTAGCAACATCATTCAGCGTAACCCTCTTGTCCCCTTTTTGCTTTATTACTATTTCACTAAATTTTCTTGGACTTTGGATGTCAGTTTTCGCGTCGACGGTTGATTGTACAAATGGCCCTCGAGTGCTTCCCGCGGCACTTATATAATTTTCGCGCCGTATCACTTCGTTAACCTCCGCCGCAGTAACATCTAACGCTGCCATTCGAGCTGGATCTAGCCAAGCTCTTAAGGCGAAGGCTCCGCTCCCCATAACTTGAGCCTCACCCACTCCCTCTATGGTGCTCAAAACGGGTTGAATTGAACGTATTGCAAAATCAGTTCTTTGTTGCACTGACATTTGCTCACTCATTAGGGCGTAATAGATCATAGCCTCGTCGCCCGTTCGATTAGTCACCACAGGGTCCTCTACTTCTAGGGGCAGTTCAAAGCGGGCCTCATTGACTTTAGTAACTATTTCAGCGAGAACTTCGGTCGAATTCTTCCCCAATCGGACATAAGCTTTTATTTCGGATTGTCCAGGCATGCTCTCGGAAGTGACGTAGTCGACTCCTTTTGCGGCCGCTATTTTTTTTTGTAAGGGGGCAGTCACAAAGCCTTGGACAGTCCTGGCGCTTGCGCCTGGGTATGCGGCCTTGACATAAATAACACTTTTCTCAATTGCTGGGTACTGACGCAGAGATAAGTCAATGCCTGACTGAACACCTATAAGAATGAGAAACAAGGTTAGAACAAGCGATAAAACAGGACGCTTAATAAAAATATCTGTAAATTTCATTTAAATCCTGACAAATTATCGGGGCGGACCTTGGCACCACGGTAAAGTTTGTTCTGTCCCGCGGTGACAATTAATTCATCCTTGGTGACCCCCGATAGAATAGCTACCTTTCCATCTCGAACGGGTCCTACGCCAACAACTCTCGGAAACGCAGTCAAGATATCTTTCTCCTCTTTTAGAAAATAAACCACATTCCCTTGGACAGAATACGTGACCGCTGTTTCGGGCAAAGTCACTAATTCTTGAGTTTGCCCCAAGTCGAGCTCGAGGCTCCCAAACATCCCGGGCATCAGCCCTTGAACCTCGTCAAAACGAGCTCTTATCAAAATTGTTCTGGTAGAAACGTCAATACGCGAATCAATGGCGCTAACTTTCGCCTTGTAGATGCGGCCAGGAAACGCGTCTACTGCAACATCAAGCGTCAAACCAGTTTTGAGCGATGCCCGGTAACGAGAAGGAATAGAAAAATCAATTTCAAGCTGTGTCAGGTCTTGCAGGTTAGCGATCGCGTCACCAGGCGATAGATAATCACCCAAATCTATCTGACGCAGACCGATCACACCAGCAAACGGAGCAGAGATAACTTTTCTAGTTAAGATAGCTTCAATCTCCGATAGTTTCGCTACCGCGCTTTCCTTATTAGCTATCGATTGGTCAAACTGAGACTGGGGAATAGATTTGTTTTCTAACAAAGATTTATCTCTATCGAAGAAAACCTTAGCCAGCTGCAGGTTAGCCAACCGATTATTCCTGATAGCTTGCTCTACCTCGTCATAAAGTCTCACTAAGGGTTGTCCGGCCGAGACAGTGTCTCCCGAGTCAAAATATATCTCGGAGATCTCTCCTGCGGTTTCGGACTTAAGCTCAATTCCTCTTGCTGCATTGATTGTACCGACCGCATTTAAACGCTGTGACCAGAGATCGATGACCGCCCTTTCTACTGTAACTGCAACCGGTGGGGGAGAAAAATCGAGTTCAGAAAACTCCAGGTAACGTTTTGTTAGATACCCCCCAATACTTCCAAAGATAATCAAGAGCATAAGAGACACATAAAAATAACTTCGCAAAACAACTTAACCCGTTTTAAATAATTCGTTTAGCTTGTCGTCCTCGGTTTTAAGAATTTTGTCGACCCAGTTATGGAAGTACTGCCCCCCACGCTCGTTGCGGCCAAACAGCACATGGTCTCTGGAACCCAGTCGAAGGTTTTTCTGTAAAGCGATACCAGTTGCGTAGTCTTCCTCCTCAACCACATACTCAAGAAATTCAAATTGAGCCTCCGCTTCTCTTATTTGTTCGGCTGTCTCCGGTTTGTTCTGCATGAGGAAGATTTGATTAGTATGAGAGGTCTCAGGAGTCTCTCCTGGGAAAAGCTGGGAGATCATTACTGAGCGGCCTCCACCATAAAAACTTGCGATAGAAATATGGGGAAATATTGTCCATACACCCGCTAAAATCCTATCATCTGGCCAATCTTCATCAGCCATATTTTCAAACTCTTCTAGAGTTTCATCCGGTCGACCCATGCGCGTGTGAGGCCCCCAGCTGTAATAATTTGCTTTGTTTCCGATTTCGGTCCCAAAAGTCTCTCGGTGCAATATGGGCAAATGGTAATAATCGAGGTATCCATCATAGGCAACCTTCCAATTAGGCCCCTCTACTCTTTGGGTTTTCTGATGATGCCAGTTATCAAAGCCAAACTCGCCAAGCAGGCTGTCATATCCAGACAGAAACACACTAATATCGAGGTTAGAATCGGGAGTCAATGTAACCCAGACTAGCCCTGCCCGCTCTAAACAAGGGAGCTCTGTGAGACCGTAATCTTTTTTGTTTAGGTCCCCGAACTCTTTCGCCGAATAAATAGCCACTAGCTCACCAGCCGGGCTGAACGTCCATGCGTGGTAAGGGCAGGTGAATCGATGAGATGACCCACAAGCATCTTGTACAAGCCTAGCGCCCCGGTGACTGCACATATTGAAGAAAGCCTTAACGCCTTGCTTTGTCCTCGTAATGAGGATTTGCTTACCAACGGACTCTATAGTTTTAAAATCACCTACCTCTGGAAGTTCCGCGCTTGCGGCGAGCACCAGTGGCAAGCGATGAAATATTTTCTCTTTCTCCTCCTGAAAACGGGCCGAATCAAAGTAATGCGACGCCGGGACCTTAAAAATATCCTCAGCTTGGTCCTGGGTGCCTTTCCGGCCATAATCAAGGTCGCGTCTAGCCATCTCTACAATTTGCGCTCTCGACATAGTCTTACCCTCGCTTTTTAGATGAAATATAACACTTACTTATTTATCTTATGTCTATTTTTTAGAGAAGAAACGCGCAAAATTGTGTAAAACTTACAAAAAAGGAAGTAAAACGATCACCTTGCGAAACCACAATGAATTGATATGATCAATGTCTGTTAGTCACTACTAAATTTTTATGCAGCTAATTCAGATTTTTTTTTCGCCCATAGGGTTTGCAATAGGTTTCCTCACACCACTTCTAGCTCAAGGTCTAATATACTTTGACATAGCCGAGAACTGGAAAATCGCTTATTCGATTGGATTTGGGGTCTCTATATTTTTTGGTTTGATGGCTCAAGTTCGAGGAAGTTGGATATGGCTGAAATCTTGACCGAAAATCGTACCAGAAAAATAAATGAAGGCGAGTCAATCAACTTTGATTTGATGGCGAACGCTGAATTGGACTTGCTTGAGAAAAAGATTGCAAACAAATACATGAACATTGTCCCTTGGGGTGTTGTCGCATGGGGGATAGGCAATCTTGCGATTTGGTTATCGCTCTGGCCGCTAGTTATTTTTGGCTATGTCCCAATTTGGCTGGGTTTCCTCATCGCGAGCATTAACATTACGTTATGTTATCTTCCTTCTCACGAAGCCCAACACAACATTATCGCTGGTGAAGGTGAACCTCTTCGATGGCTTAATGAACTGGTTGGGCATCTATCGGTTATCCCCCTAGTTACGCCTTACAGGATGCTAAAGTACACTCATTATGAGCACCATAAACATACGAATGATCCGGAGTTAGATCCAGATTACGACGTACACGCAAAAACCGACTGGCATTTTTTATGGAAGAGCATTCTTAATAGGCAACCCGAATCTGGACGAAATAATGCCTACCCTGAATCACTTCAAAGAACGGGGAAAGAAAAAGTAATAGTGGATGGGATAGTGTTCCAGGGTATTTACCTCGCAACGCTTTTTTCTCTCGCTTGGTCCGGATTTGCTATAGAGGCAGCCTTACTCTGGTGGTTACCAAAACACATCGGCATCACTTATATCGAATATTATTTAAGCTGGGCGCCGCACCATCCTGGCAAGAAACGGGGTCGTTATCAGGATACGAGAGGATTCAAAAGTTACGTCGGTAATTTACTCTCCCTAGGGATGCAATATCACATCGTGCACCATCTATACCCGAGGATACCTTTGAGCAAGACTCCTGCCGCCTACAGAGAATTGCGTCCCATCCTAGAAAGAAAAGGCTGCGATCTAGGCCTGCTGTAGCGATCAGACAAGATAGGAAATCAGTCAAAGCTTACAAGAAATTATTCGATCAGTTCGGTTAAACAGGAACGCAAAATTCGTAATGGAGAGACCTGCCGAGGCTTTACTCATTGCAACTTGAGTCGATAGGGAGCTTTTGATTGGTTAAAAAAAAGGGCCTAAACGGCCCTTTTTTTCTTTTACATCTTTTTAGAAGTCGTATTTGACTCCAAATATGATCTCGTATCGGGATGCATCTCCAATCCTTGGCTCAGGATCATCCCCCTCCTCCACTAGATTGGGGAAATTAACTTCGTTTAAAACTCCCCAGTCATCATTTAAGAGATTCGTAAGGTTATCAATGATCATGAACGCAGATGCTTGGCCAGGACCTAACTGGAATTTCTGCTCAATCTTCATGTCCACTTTGCCCCACCAGGATCCATCGGTCGCGTTCCTCTCAACACCCGGGCGCAGTGTGCTTGGTTCGAAATCTAAGAACGGCGTGAAGCCATATGGGTCGATTGTACCAACGAAAGCCTCGCTATAAGGTTTGCCGTCTCGCATCTGCCCAAAGAAGGAAATTACAAGAGGCTTGTCGTCACCGAACCATGTTGCAGTGTAATTGAATGTCCCAGTGAATCGGTTTCTTATATTCCAGTTTGAGGTCGCAAGGACGTCTCCCTGCGGATCGAAGCTTGCCCGATTGACATAGTTTGAAAATGCTACTGAACTTGTCATCGGTTGAACGTCTTCTGAATCATTATACGCATAGCCTACAGACCAACTGATGCCGTTATCTAACACTTGGCTCATGGAAACAGAAAACCCTCGCGACTCTGTGCCCTCGTTACTATTCGTGAGAATAAACGCGGGTTCCCGAACGCTGTCGAATTGTGGATACCCTTCCGCAGTAAAGCCCGTTACCTCCAAGTCTCCTCTTCTCACTACGGCAGTATCTTCCCCTTTTGAGAAGAAAACGTCGGCGTCAATTCTTATGTTATTTTCAAGTTCACCTGTTATCCCCATTGAAAACTTCCACTCAGAGGGCAGTTCAAAATCTGGATCTAAGGCATTCATTTCGAAATTTCTGCCGGTGCCAGTAGAGACCGCGTCATAAACGTCGGAACGTATACACCAACCTGGACCAGTTGGAACCCCAGGCTCGCAACCAGAATATGTTACGCCAGGGTCGAACAATCCAATCGAGGTATCCCCACGCTGACCAAACTGCCTGACATTATCGCTTGAGTAATTATTTGAGAGCCAAACATTTGGATTGCCTCCTGAATACTTGCCGATACCTGCTCGGAAGGTGAGCGTATCAGAATAATCATAAGTAACAGATATCCTTGGCTGGAGAAGACCTTCGCCATCAAGAGTCGCATTGTTACCGTAACCGTAGGTAGCCAAGAAGTTAGGATTCACTGCAGGCTCGTCATCAGTGGTATACCGGTCGTATCTTAGACCGGCCACAACTCGAACATCTGGCATTAAGTCGAATTCGTCTTGGATATAAAATGAGGTCGTCTCATAGCCCCAATCCGCAGCCGCATCCCTTGGGTTATGCGAAGGCGCATTTTTGTACTCATACCGGTCGATAATTCCTAATCTGAAATTTTCTATTCCTTCGAATCGGAGTTCTCCCTCCGCTTCTTGAACAAACAAGTTGTAAATATCAAGAGAGTTTCTATCTATACCAAAAGAGATCGAATGACCGCTTAGCTGATAATTACCTCTGATAGAGAAAAAA
>CAJWLI010000067.1 GCA_913043075.1 uncultured Gammaproteobacteria bacterium | reverse complement strand
CTTGTCCGAATGGATGACGGCACTCAAAATCTAGACAAGATCGTCTTTGATGGGTTTAAGCGCACACTGACCCACGATGTTCATGTTGTTAGATAATGCTCCACCATTTGAAGACTAAGTTATCTAAAGGCCCTCGCTATTAGGGCCTTTTTTAGCTATTTATTAATAGCTAGTCGCTTGTTCAGACTTTTTATATTTCTAGTTTATTCATCTCGAATCAGGCCTAACTATTCTCTCTTGAAAAGTTTTACCGACCATGTCTAGATGGACCCTCTCTTGCTCCATAGAATCTCTGTCCCTCAAAGTCACCGTGCCATCTTCGAGAGTCTGGAAATCAATAGTAATACACATTGGGGTTCCAACTTCATCATGACGTCTGTAGCTTTTTCCTATGTTTCCGGAGTTTTCTACTACTACACGTCCAAGCCTAAGCGACTGGAGCTGATCCTTAAGCTCATGCGCAGCTTTCACAAGATCCTCGTTATTTCTTTTTAGGGGAACCACCGCTGCTTTAATTGGAGCAAGATGAGCAGGAAAAGAAAGAACCGTTCTCTCTTTTCCTTCTCCGAGAGTCTCGACCTTATAGGCCTCGTTAATCACCGCCAATACGCCTCTATCTACCCCAGCAGACGGCTCAATCACGAACGGGACAATCCATTCTCCAGTATCCCTTTTTTGAATCGCTAATTTAGAATTAGAAGACTTATTTTCTTTAACGGTTGCCGTCAGATTCAGGTCTTTTTGATTCTTTGAATGAGAACCGAGATCAAAATCCGTTCTATTTGCAATCCCCTCGAGTTCTTCTAGACCGTGGGGAAATTTGTACATGATATCTACCGTCGCCTTCGAGTAATGAGAGAGATCTTCTTCTGGGACGTAAAGTAGTTTAAGGTTTTCTTCACTAACTCCTTGATCTCTCCACCACGCCAATCTTTTTTCGACCCAAATTTCATGCCATTCCTCGTCCGAGCCTTCCTCAACAAAGAATTCAAGCTCCATTTGTTCAAATTCTCTTACTCTGAAGATAAAGTTCCTGGGGGTCACCTCGTTTCTAAAGGCTTTTCCAATCTGGGCAATTCCAAAGGGTAAGGTTCGCGACGTAGAGTCAACAATATTTTTAAAGTTGGTAAAAATCTGTTGGGCTGTTTCGGGTCTAAGATATGCAAAGGAAGAGCCGTCATCTACAGGCCCGACAGCTGTTTTAAACATCAAATTAAAGGCCCTTGGTTCGGTGAGATCAGTTGACCCACATGCCGGACACTCTTGTTTTTCTAAGTGATCAGCTCTCCATCTCGCGTTGCAGCTCCTGCAATCAACGAGAGGATCAGTAAAAGTGTCCTCGTGACCCGATTGTCTAAGCACAGCCGGATTAGTTAGGATTGAGGCATCTAGCCCCTCCACATCGTCCCGCTCATAGACCATTGAGCTCCACCAAGATTGTTTTAGATTATTCTTAAGCTCAACACCTAATGGACCATAGTCAAATAGACCCTGCAATCCCCCGTAGATTTCGTTAGTTTGATAAATAAAGCCTCGTCGCTTGCAAAGAGCGACCAGCTCTTCCATCGTTTTAGCTGTCATTAATATTTCTCGATTAGTTGGATATCACTCGGTCTTTTATAAAGAGCACGGATGTTCATTCCTTTTTTTATGAAATGAGAATTTTAGGTAATTTTCTAAAGATAAGGGTAACAGAATTTGTGTTTTATTAGTTAATTCACTGGTTTTAGTAGATCAGGTCTCAAACATTTTAGGATATTCGAATCGAAGCAATTTTCCGTCCCCTGCTGAGATATTGGCTATTTGGTCTACGGAGCTGTTCAAATGCATCATTCCAGCTGTAGGAAAATCTTCGAGATGAATGCCGCACAGCCAGTTTCCTAATTTCTGCACTCCAGGGTAATGCCCTAAAATAACAGTTGTGTTTTCAGTTAATGTTGAAAAGACCTTTAGGTAATTCTGAAGGGTTCCTTCATAGAGATCATCTAGATAGAGAATTCTGTTTTCGTGAAAGCCAATCTCTCGACAAAAAGCTAGGGCCGTCATTTTTGTTCGAAGGGCTGGACTGCAAATCAACTGATCAATTTTTAGCTCATAGCTTATCGCCCTGCGGGCCATTAACATCGCGTGCTCCTCTCCTAAACTTGTTAGGGGTCTATCAAAATCAAGACCTGAATGAGAGGCCAGTTTAGCTTGCGCGTGCCGAATAATAATTAAATCTCTTTTATCTTTGCACATGAAGGATTTCCTGAACTATCCCTTCAGGATAGCAGTTTACATTAGGCTCGAGCAGAGTCGAACAACCCAGTTACGGTGGATTGTTTTTGGTTACAAACCGAATGAAGCTTTCAAAGAAAGGTAAAATAAAATTGAAAGAATAGCTCCAGCGGGTATCGTAACCACCCAAGAAAGAATAATTCTCCCTATTGAGCCGAGGTCAAGGTGCGAGATACCCTTCGCTAAACCAACACCAATTACTGCCCCCACCAAAGTGTGAGTTGTCGATATTGGAAATCCAACGTACGTCGCTGCAACCACAGTAGATGCAGCAGCCAATTCGGCTGAAAAACCTAGACTAGGAGTCAATGTCGTAATCTTGTTACCCACGGTAGCTATAACTTTCCCTCCAAGCATGGCCAAACCAAAAACTATCCCAACCCCTCCCAGCAAAAGCACTCGCGGATCTACTTCAGCGCGAGAACCTATTTCTCCTTCCATCGCCACGCTTATGATGGCCGACACTGGGCCTATAGCATTTGCTACATCATTCGATCCATGGGCAAAAGCCATTGCAGAAGCAGTAACTAACATGAGAACGGCAAAACCAGACTCTACACCATATTGCTCTATCTTCTCTCGGCTCCGCTGTAATATTATTGCGGCGATGATCATCACAAGTGCACCAAAGCCCAAAGTGACCAAAATTATTTGTATTTCAGTTAGAGGAAGCCCCACATGTTTTAGGCCCTTTCTCGCCGTTACCAAGGCAACAATTACAGCTGCGACGAAAATGTAGTAAGGGAGTACCCTGACAGCAGCAACAGTAGGTTCTTTTTTATCTAGAATTAGCGCCTTAGCACTTAAGTAAATCAAGAAAGAGATGCCTCCAGCAATTATTGGAGAGATAACCCAACTCGCCGCGATATTTCCAACTTTACTCCAAGATACTGCCTCGAAGCCCATTGATACAACCACAAACCCTACAATTGCACCGACTATCGAGTGAGTTGTCGATACGGGCCAACCCCTTCTACTTGCAAAAAATAACCAGCTTGCCCCTGCAAGAAGGGATGAAATCATTCCTATTATGAAAAGGTTATTATTCTCAGAATAGAGATTTGGATCAACGATGCCTTTTCGAATCGTTGACGTGACTTCCCCTCCCGCTAGATAAGCGCCTAGAAATTCGAAGATTGCTGCTATGATGACGGCCTGTTTTAGGGTTATTGCCTTGCTTCCAACAGACGTCCCCATCGCGTTTGCTACGTCGTTAGCTCCAATACCGAAAGCCATAAAAAAGCCAGCTAGTGCGGCTAGTATTAAAATCAAGGTCGGATCTAAAAACAAACTCTCCACAGCTTTCTTCCAACCTAACGGTAATGAGAACGCCATCATATCTGATCTGTAAAGCGAATTTATATTAATTTTCGATTAAAATTTAACAATCGATAACATCTAGAGATTTCGCAAGAAAACCACGAACGGAGAGCAGGATTGGCAGACCTGAGCCTTCCAAGGCCTTTGAAATTAACTATTTGGAAGATATTTTGAAAAGCATCGCTCAACTTAAATTAAGTCCACTTTCTGCCTGTTTTTTCAGTCTGCTCAGACTTGAGCAAGGCTCGTTTCTGTTCAACACCTCCTAAAGCGCTGTAGCCCCCAAGACTCCCGTCGGACCGGATGACTCGATGGCATGGCACAATAATGGGTAGAGGGTTTTTTCCACACGCATTCGCTACGGCTCTGGACGACTTTGGCGATCCAATCAAAATTGCAATTTCTTTATAAGACCTTGTCTCACCAGGCGGGATTCTGGTGAGCTCAGCCCAAACCTTCCTCTGAAAAGGAGTGCCAACCTTTAACTTATTTTTTTTGTAAATCAGCTATCTCCAACTGCCTATCTGTTAAAATCTTAGCTTCATCAACATCATGGGTGACCAACAAAATAGTGATTTGTTTTTCACTAATCACTTTAGATATTTCGGAATAGAGCTCGTTCTTTAAAGACTGATCCAAAGCACTAAAGGGCTCATCAAGCATCAATAATTTAGGGGCAGGGGCGATGGATCGTGCTAGCGCAACTCGTTGCTGCTCGCCTCCAGAAATCTCATGAGGAAACTTTTCAGACAGGCTCGTGATTTTTAGTATTTCCAATAGATCAGAAACAACTTTGTTCTTATTTTTTTCTTTCCTAATTCCAAAAATAATATTGTCTTTAACCGACATATGAGGGAAAAGCGCTTTTTCCTGAACGACTAATCCTACCTTTCTATTTTCTGGGGGAACCATTGCCCTATGACCAGATACTAGATTTCCTAATATAGTTATACTTCCAACATCAGGTTTCTCTAGGCCTGCTATTAAACGGAGCAAGGTACTTTTCCCACAACCAGAGGGCCCAAGTAATCCTACCCTCTCACCTGCTTGAATCTCTAGCTCCAAGTTATCCAAGACCCTATTGCTTCCAATGTACGAGTATGAGAGTTGCTCAATTTTTAGAACGTTAGTTGTCATTTTTCACAGATACTCTTGATTCTCTGATCATTTTTGTAAGCAATATGATTGGGATGAGCCCGACTACAACAATCGCGATAGCGGGCGCAGCTGCCTGATGCATTCGCTCTTCAGCAGCGTAAAGATAAGTCGAAACAGCTAGCGTATCAAAATTAAACGGTCTTAGTATCAATGTGGCAGGTAATTCTTTGACAACATCGGACATCACGAGAAGTATCGAAGTGAAAAGGCTAGTTTTAAGCAGAGGCATGTGTATTTTTCGCAACAATGTCCAGCTTCCGGCTCCTAAAACCCTTGCCGAATTGTCTAAGGACTTGCTAAGTCTCTCATAGCCTGACTCGATGGACGAATTAGCAGATGCATATGTCTTTATAATGTAGGCCAACACTAAGCCAACTAAAGAACCCGTGAGGAAAAACTTTGAGCTCTGCAGAATACTATTATCTAGGTATAAATAAAGCTGCACCAACCCAACTGCCAAAATCAAACCTGGTATCACATAACCAATTGATAAAAGGAAACTAAGCTTGTTAATAGCCTGGTTAGGAGCGAAGCGCATTGAAAAATTGATCAACAAGGCTATGTAAGCGCAGATGATTCCCGAACATATCGCCAGTGACAACGTGTTGAAAGCGGTAATGAAAAATTTTTGGTTAAAAAAAGCTAAATTACTTTGGTAAGCCCATTGAACGAGCTCTAAAATTGGGAGAATAAAACCAATCAACAATGGCAAGAGACAAACTGAAAAAGCAATTAAAGAATTCAGGCCTTTGAGTTTCAGCTCAGACTGCGGGGAGAAACTTGAATTATTTGATGTGTAGTTCCGTCTTGTCCTCGCGCTCCTTTCTATCAGAAAAAGAATGCCAATCGTAAGCAAGAGAAAGGATGCCAGTTGCATGGCTGTACCAAGATCATACATTCCATACCAAGTTCTAAAAATTCCTGTAGTGAATGTTTGGATTGCAAAATGATCTACCGCGCCGAAGTCCGAAAGAGTTTCCATGATGGCTAAAACTAGTCCCCCAATTACCGCTGGTCTCGCGATAGGAAGCGCCAAGCTATAAAAAACCTGTATCTGACTCAATCCCAAGATTCGCGCCGCCTCTTTCATTGATTTAGATTGATTTAAAAATGCGCTTCTACAAACTAAATATACATACGGGTAGAGGGTAAAAGAAAAAACAATAATGGCCCCATAAACATTCCTAAAATTGGGAAAGACAACGGTCTCATTACTCAGTTGAAAGAAATCTCTGACTAGATTATTTGCGTCTCCATAAGGATCGAATAAACCTGTGAACGTATATGCCATAACATAGGGCGGCATAGCTAAAGGAAGAATAAGCGCCCACTCAAATACATTCCTACCTAGAAAATTATAGTTTGTAACTATCCATGCGGTAGTAGTCCCTATCAAAAAAACTAAAACAGAGACCCCAACTACCAAGGTGACCGTTGTACTTACGTAATCGACTAAGACGTACTCAAACAAGTGCGCCCAGTTCTCAGAATACTCTCCAAAAAGACTAGCCAAGACCACGAAAAGAGGTGCCGTGAACACGATTAAAACTAGATAGGGGAAAAATCTCCAGAGAGAAAAGTTACTGAATCTCAATTTTAATAAGCTGCTACGATAGAAGAATAGAGCTTAAACCAGTGAAATTCTATTTCCAACCTGACCGGTCCATAAGTCTGATGGCCTCGGGATTTAGTTCACCAAATTTTTTGACTGAAATGTCATCTTCTTTAAAACCGAGGCCTAGCCCAGCAATTTCTGGGCTAGGCAGAATCTCCTCCAATATAGGGTATTCGTATGATCGATCGACCATATATTTTTGTACTTTCGGCGAAAGCAAAAATTCTAGAAATCTATTACCGTTTTCAGAATTTGGCGAGTGCTTTAAGATACCCGCACCACTTATGTTTATATGAACTCCTCGGCTTTTTTGATTGGGAAACAAAACTCTTACTTTTTTGGCTGCTTCTTGTTGCTGCTCTCCAGCAGAACCAGAGAGCATCACTCCAAAGTAATAGCTATTGGCGACAGCCAAATCAGCTTCACCATTTGCGACCGCCATGATCTGGGACCTATCGTTCCCTTGGGGCTTCCTTGCGAAATTTTCCACTAAGCCTTTTGCCCATTTTTCTGTTCTTTCAAGACCAATATTAGAGATAAGCGCTGCAACCAGGGATTGGTTATACATATTACTAGAGCTCCTAATAACAACTCTATTTTTCCATGCAGCATCTGCCAAATCCTCATAAGCAAGGTCGATAATTTCTTTTTGGCTCACTCTTTGAGGGTTATAGAACACCACTCTCGCTCTTTTTGCGATCGCCGTCCATTCGTTGTTAGGACCTCTCAAATTTTCTGGAACTGTCGTAAGAACGTTTTTTGATTTAATGCCTTGGAATAAACCTTCTTTTTGGACCTTCCATAAATTACCAGCATCTACGGTAAAAAAAATATCAGCTCGTGAATTTACTCCCTCAGATTTTATCCTCTCTATCAATGCAGGTCCTTTGCCGGAAATAACATTAACTTTTATGTCAGTTAGATCTGTGAACTCTGAATACAGAGCCGCATCAGAATCGTAGTGTCGCGAGGTATAAACATTAACTTCAGACGCGGCAAGAACTTGCGGTAAAAGGACGATTGATAAAACAGTAATTAAATATCTCATAGATGATCATTCTACCTAATTGAGAATCATTCTCAACAAGAGTTTCTGGTTTCCGACCGATTCAGACAACTGCAAGCAAACCTAGAAGACCGGTGATTGACATCAAGTAGGCGCCCGGCAATTTCATCAAGTTTTTATGATTTCCGAAACCCAAGAAAAAAAATAAGGTAGCGCCTAAAAAATTTAT
>CAJWLI010000066.1 GCA_913043075.1 uncultured Gammaproteobacteria bacterium | reverse complement strand
GGCGTTATGAAGAACAATCGACGATGGCAGAAATTGGTTTTCGATTTGCAGAGAAAATGCCTGCTATCTCCTCTGTGCAAATGTTAGCGCCAAGACTCAACGATCATCCGCCGGAACTAATCCTTTCCTCGCCCTATCTAATGAAGGAATTTGATAAAGAAATGATCGATAAATACCTGGCTGCGCTCACGCCCGAAAATGTCTTGGTTTCTATTTCCTCGCCAGAGTTCCAAGGAAAAGAAAAGGAAAAGAACTTTTCTGTGTCTTTTGAATTAGATAGAAACCCAATAGAGCTAGATCCGATTGATCCAGAATTTGAGGAACTCCCTAAAAAAAATCCTTTCATACCTAGTGCGCTTAATTTACTTGAATCGGATCAAGGTCCGCCGGAATTGTTTTTAGAAAAAGATGGCATTAAAGTTTATCTAGACACTGATGTAGATTTCCGGATCCCAAAAGTTGTTGCTCAGATGAAGATAAAAACAGATCAAGGATTTTTATCAGCTTATGATCAAGCAAATGCAAATCTCTACGCAATGATCGTAAAAGATGCGCTGAATTCGATGTCGTATCCGGCATATCTTGCTGGTTTGACCTACGAAATCGAGACCGTTGCGCAGGGTTTCAAAGTTCTTCTGCAGGGATATTCGGAAAAACAGTTTGTTTTAATTGAAAGAGTTCTCGCTAAACTGGCCTCGACAAAGGTAGATCTAAAGCGATTTGACGCCCTTAAAGAGGAACTTCTTAATGAGCTTGCTAATAAGAAGTTTGACAAACCTTACCAGCAAGCAGGACGAAGACTTAAAGAGGAGTTGATAAGCAGTGTTTGGCCAGTCGAAGCTGTGTTTGATGCACTCGATGATATAGAACTAGATGATCTATTAAATTGGCGGTCCGATAAGTTAGCGAATGTTTCGCTAGAGGCGCTATTCGTTGGCAATATCGACAGCGTTCAGGTTTCTCAAATAATTGAGCACTACGAGACTGTGTTCAATAGCACGAAAAAAAGTAAGGATGAGCCAGAAATTTCTGAGCTTAGCGGTGCGAGGGAGATCAAGTTAGTTCTTGATCATGATGATGCTGCTTTATTTCTTTATGTTCAGGCCGAGGACGACGATTTGACTAACAGAGCGAAAACCTATCTGTTACATCATCTCATATCGCCAGGTTTTTTCTCAAGCTTGCGCACGGATCAGCAACTAGGCTATGTAGTAGCTGCTGTGAACAGCACTATTAAACGGAGGGGAGGACTCGGGTTTATCATCCAGTCTCCTGTTGCGGGACCGAGTTATTTAAGATCGAGAATTACTGATTATCTGAAAGAAGAAAACGCTCGCTTGGCTGCGTTGGATGACAAAGAGTTTACTGAAAACAAAGCAGGATTAATCTCGAAGTTGATGCAGCAGGACAAAAATCTTGGCCAACGCGCCGCAAGGTATTGGTCAGATCTTGAGATGGATTTAGAGACTTTCGATGGCCGAGAGCAATTAGGGTCTGCTATATCTGATTTGACAAAAGAAGACGTTCTTAACTTTTTTGACGTGATTCGTGAAAAAACAGAAAGCGAATACCTCTTAATATCGAGTGATGGGAAATTCGGCACAGGAAAACCAGAAAACTTCTAGTAAGAAGTAAGCTTAAGGTGACTGATAATATCAGGTCAATATTGAGCGGTGCCCCCGTCTACACTTAATTGCGTACCCGTAATCCCGGCCCCCGCTTCACTGGCAAGCAGCAAAGCAACTGCAGCCACTTCCTCTACTTTATTTGGCCTTTTAATTGCCGACTCCGAAGTAAAGTAGTCGATCATTTCGTCCAGTGTCATGCCCATTGCTTCAGCAGTTTTGGGTCCGTTAGTCTGCAAGATATCTGTGACAATAAGCCCAGGGCATATCGCGTTAACAGTCACACCCTCAGTTCCTACTTCTCTCGCAACTGATTTAGTCATTCCATTAATGGCATGTTTTGCAGTGGTATAGGCAGTAACAATTGGCTTTCCATGTTTGCCTTCCATAGACGAAATATTAATTATTCTTCCCCATTTTTTTTCCAGCATTATCTTTAGTGCTCGCCGAGTACCCCAAAATGTGGAATAAAGATTCCACTTGATACAAAGATCGAATTCCTCATCAGAAAGATCCACTGTAGGTTGCAAATCAGTTCCTGCCCCCCCTGCATTGTTTACTAAGATATCAAGAGTGCCGAAAGCCTCTGCTGTTCTGTCCACAAAACCCTCGACGTCATCCTGACTGGTCGCGTCTCCTTTGATAAAGATTAACCTGTCGCCAGCGCCTAAATCTGAGATAACCTTTTCTGCTTTTTCCGCATTTCTTGCCATCATTGCTACTTTAGCGCCGTTTTCTAAAAATATTTCAACGATTGCTTTTCCTATTCCCGCTGTTCCGCCTGTTACAGCGGCAACTTTATTTTCTAATTGCATTGCTATGTCCCTATGTCCTGATTCTCGTAAATTTTTCTGTAACCGCTATGTTCTGCTTAGCGGTTTGTTCCTCTTTTAAAATAGCTATCTGACTTCTATGGAGTCTTCGCCCCATGGAGAAATGGTTTCCGTGCCCAATTCCTGAAATGCCTCGGGCAATTCTTCTGTCATGTGCCAGGTCGCAGCTAACCTACCGAATCCGACGAAAAAAGCGATTGTCATACCAAGCTCGACAATCTGTTTTTCGGTAAAGTGTTTTTTCAGCTCTTCATAAATACCGTCATCCGCTGATAAGTGGTTCGTTGCCATCAATTCTCCGTATTTGATGGCTATTTTTTCGGCATCTGAGAGGTTATCTGCTTCCATTGGTTTTTCTAAAGAACATACTAAGTCTTCTGTCAGCCCATCCTCGATCGCATCTTTGTAGCGAATAGCCATACAACTCCGACATTGATTATGAAAAGCTACTCGTAATCTCACTAACTCTACCATCCTCTCTGGCAGTTCTCTGTGAATCTTTAGTCCCCCTGCGAAAGCCATTAGGCCTTTAGCGACTTCGGGGGAATGAGCGAACATTCGAGTTAAGCCCTGCTCTAAAGGTGTGGCAGAATCTGCCCTAGACAACTCGCGCAGCTCAGGATCCCACTCGTCAATATTAAGTTTACTTATTCGGGTCATAGATTTTCCCCTCTAGAAGTTTTTGGTTTAGAGAATATCAGTGTCATTGGATTCGTCCAACTCCTGTTATTTTTTTATGTGCTTTAAAATTCTACGAACCACCTTTTATTATTACTTTTTTTTCTAACAGGTCGCTTTGAATGCTTTTTGTGTAACCGAGCTCGCTCAGAATTTCGAGAGTGTGTTCTCCTTGCAGCGGCGCATCGCTCAGGCTTATATCTTCACCGAACATAGACGCGAGCGGCTTCGGGCCTAGGAATTCGCCAATTATTTTGTGACTATTTTTTTGAACGGTTTGTCTTGCTTTTACCTGTGGGTCATCCTTCACCTGTTCTGGTAGGTACACGGGTCCGGCTGGGACTCCGACTTCTCTTAATTTTCCCACGACAGTGGATCTATCTAGGTTTGATACAATTCTCGCGATCGAGTTAAAAAAATATTCGATATTTTTTGCTCTATCCTTACTAGTAATTAACTTTTTATCCATTTTCTCTTGTGTTGCTCCAAACGCGTCACAAAATGAATTCCATTGTTTATCCGTTCCCGGTGATACAGTGACGAATCCGTCTTTGCATTGGTACAAGCGATAGCTTTCCAGCACGTTGGGAAGGTTTAGGCTGTCTTCTTCTAGCAGCGAACATTGCATCATTACATCCGGCCAATTAAACATGATGTTTGAGTCAAGCATTGACGCTTCGATAAAACACCCTTTGCTTGTGGAAGCGCGCTGAACGAGAGCTGCTAGGATCGCTTGCGTGTTGTACATTGCCGCGGTCTTATCCGAGACCATTGTTTTGTGCAGAGTCGGATCTTTGTTTACCAGCTGGATTCCAGCCCAGCCTGAGAGTCCTTGAATGATTGGATCATAAGCAGGGAGATCGCTATAAGGTCCGCTTTCCCCAAAGCCTGTTGAGGAGCAATATATTATCCTAGGGTTCTCTTTAGAGACTTCCTTGTAGCTGAAACCTAACTTTTCTGTAACCCCAGTTCTAAATCCCTGAATAAATACATCGGCCGTAGCCAATAAATCCCATAGGATTTCTTTTCCTTCTGTTGTGGTTAAGTCTACCGATATGGAGCGTTTCCCGGAGTTCGCATTAGCAAACCATGCACTCATTCCATTTCGAGTGCTCCCATACTTTCGAAGTTCGTCTCCTGCACTGGTATCTTCAACTTTAATCACTGAAGCACCAAGCCCAGCGAGATTGGAGGTCGCAGCAGGGACGGCAATCATTACACCAAGCTCTATTACTTTGATTCCTTCGAGCGGAGGCATTAGGCTTGCGCTAAAGCTACTCTGGGGTCATTAGGGTAGACCCATTCGTCTCCCATCACTTGTTTTACTTGAAGTTCTTCAGGAATATTTTCCGGTCCAATGATTTTATCTGCCTCCTGATTCCAGTGATAAATTCTTGCCTCTTGATAAGAGAGTGGGACACCACGGAAGCCATGCGACTCCATCGATTTTTGTATCCATTCACCGAACTCGGTGTCCTCACGAAGGACCATATTGAGCTTTTCTCCGTTGTTCTCCGTCCAATAATCTGGGGCTGGCGCCTCTCCCCAGTCAGGAGCCATCGTCCAAACTTCAAACAATGTTTTGTTGATGCTTAGAGGCCAGAAAAGTAAAGGCGGAATCGCTCTTTCTCCCAGAGGAGAGACCCAGTTTGGGAAAATCCCATAGGACTGAGTACAGGTCCGCGCTATTTCTCCAACTGTGCTGATTTCAGGCAATAAATCCTCCTGCGGGAGTTCTATTGCGGAGTTCGCTCCCGCAGGACGCGGGGCGACCATGCGACCATGCCCCCGAGGATAGAACGTGTTGACATTTCGCCTATGATCTAACGCCGGAGCAACCGTGTGCGGATGAATACTTGGTACGTGGTAGACCTCAGTATTAGCTTCCATCGCAATTTTCCAATTGCAATCCAAAACAAAAGAATGTCGAGCTGCTAGACGGACGTTTTCGAACTGAAATTCTTCCCATTCCTCGGCGATTGGGCCTAAATACTCTCTCAAGCTAACACAATCATCATCAAAATTTACAAAAATTAGGTTCCCGAACCTTTCGCAGCGAATAGAGATGAGACTTCTACAGGAAAAATCAAGATCGCGGTAGTCTTCAGGATCACGAACAGACAGCAATTCGCCTTGGTGGGAATAAACCCAGCCATGATACTTACAGGTAAGCCTGATTTTTCTTCCTGAACTTTCCGTAACGATCGGAGCTCCTCTGTGTCGACAGGTGTTATAGTGGGCGTAGACTTCACCGTCGTCACCATGAACGATAATGACTGGCTGTCCAGCGTTCTCCCATAGCATATAGGAACCGGGATCTGGGATTTCGTCCATATGAGCCGCAAACAACCAGGATTTCTTCCAAATATGTTCTTTCTCTAGCTCAAAAAAACGAGGATCAATATAGCGTCCCGCCGGAATATCGGGTAGCGAGGGAAAGCCTTTAGGCGGTTCTTTCCGCGACGCCTCGTACTCCATCAACTTTTTTAGGGTTGCTATTTCCTGGACGCTCATCCCCATCATCATTCTCCCTTGTCTTCCCTTATCCTTTAAGACTATCGGCTGGATATTGAATTTGCAACGTGGTAAAAAATTCGAAATCGAGATTTAAGAGCGCTGTTTGCTTCCTGTCAAAAAATGGGAGCGACACAGCAGTCCGTGGTTAATGCATGTCTTGGCGGGAAGAATCAGGTATAGTCTTGCCTGCTCCCGTTTATAACAACAGGTTTAGGAGGTTTTCCTTGGTGGCAAAAAAGAAAAATGTAAAGACGAGCGTGCCTTCGCCAAAAGTTTTGCAAGAACTTCACCGAAAAATGGTTCGGATAAGACGATTTGAAGAAAGTGCTGGGAAGATGATGGAGGACGGAAAAATCCCTGGAGCTCTCCACCTATATGTTGGTCAGGAAGCGGTTGCGTCTGGGGTCATGCAACACTTGTCGAACAAAGATTGGATTACCTCAACCCATAGGGGCCATGGCCACTTAGTTGCAAAAGGGGGCGAATTTAAGCCCATGTTTGCTGAGCTTTTTGGCAGATCAACAGGGTATTGCCGAGGCAAAGGGGGGAGTATGCATATCTCCAACATGGATTTAGGTATGTTGGGTGCAAATGGCATAGTAGGTGGCGGGCCACCAATAGCCATGGGCGCAGCATTCTCAAACAAATTCAAAAAGAACAAAAATGTTTCGGTTGCTTTTTTCGGCGATGGCGCCTCTAACGAAGGTAGTGTGCACGAGGCCGCAAATATGGCTGCCTTGTACAAATTGCCATGTGTTTTTGTTTGCGAGAATAATGGATACGGTGAATATACTCCTCAATCAAGGCATCAAGCCATTGTTGATGTGGCTGATAGAGCCTCCGGTTACGGGATGCCCGGAGTAATCTGTGACGGGATGGATGTGATGGCGGTTTACGAAGCAGCTGGAGAAGCTATTGAAAGGGCAAGAAAAGGGGGTGGCCCGACCCTGCTCGAATGTAAGACTTACAGATATTATGATCACGTGGGCGTGAGGGGGATGGGATTGAACTATCGCACCGACGAGGAAGTCGAGGAATGGAAAAATAAAGATGCGATAGAAGCATTCGAGAAAAGACTTGTTCAATTAGGCGTGATGACAAAGAAAAAGATCGAAAACGTTCATAATGCTATAAACAAGGACATAGAAGAGGCGATCGCTTTTGCAAATGACTCACCCTATCCTTTGCCAGAAGAATTGCTTGATAACGTATACAACGAGGAGACATAAAAAATGTCAGAAGCTGAAAATAAACCCGGACGTGAACTTCCCTACGTCATGGCAATTAACGAAGGTATAAGAGAGGTATTGCGAGAACAGAAAGACGCGTTTATTGCTGGGGAAGACGTCGCCATTGCAGGTAGCGTTTACGGTTATTGCACGGGTCTTCTAGAAGAATTTGGAGAAGAACGAGTTGTTGATACCCCAATATCAGAAAAAGGAATAATGGGCCTTGGTGTAGGAGCCTCCGCGACAGGCTGTAGACCAATCATTGACTTGATGTTTATGGATTTTGTTGGCGAGTGTATGGATGAAATCGCGAACCAAATGGCGAAGATGCGTTTCATGTTTGGAGGAAAAGCGACCCTTCCTGTAACTGTTTTGACAATGGGAGGAGCAGGAGGCAGTCTCGCAGCTCAACATTCCCAAAGCCTGGAAGCATGGTTAGCCCATTTGCCAGGGATGAAAGTGGTAATGCCATCTGACGCATATGACGCAAAAGGGATGATCATCTCGGCAACTAGAGATAATAACCCTGTCTTCGTTGTTTTGAACAAGGCCTCATTGGCAATGACCATGGAAGTTCCAGAAGGCAGCTACGAGGTTCCTCTAGGAGAGGCATGCGTTAGAACTCAAGGTAAGGATCTGACCATCGTAGCCTTTGGGCGCATGGTTCATGAAGCTATCGCGTCAGTAGAAAAACTTAAGGAAATTGGGATAGAGGCAGAAGTCATAGACGCGAGAAGTGTTCAACCGTTTGATACAGAGACGGTAGTAAAATCGATTAAGAAGACTC
>CAJWLI010000065.1 GCA_913043075.1 uncultured Gammaproteobacteria bacterium | reverse complement strand
AACCTCATCTCCTATTTCAGGCATTACAAGACAACTGAATGCTCGCTTAGCAATCACACCACCCCCAAGCAAGAACTGATTCTCTCCCGCAGAACCCACAACTCGCTCTTTCAACAAGCAAACTGGCTCGCTTTTTTTTCTTTTTGCTAAATTTTCCAGCATTGATAATTCCTTCACTTTTTAACCTTTATCCAACAGCCGATCGAAACGCCTGGGGTTCAAAAAACACTGAGTCTGCGATGAGCCGTTCCTTGTCGACTGGCAATAGTTTGGATCGTTGAGATTCTGACAAAAATAAATCGACGTCTATATTGTGCCAATTGCTGCCCACCAACCTGCACCCAGGGAACTTGCAATCCTGAAGTTTAGCGTTAGAGAAATCTGTTGCATTAATTTCACATTCCTCTAATGAAACTCTTGTTAATTGAGCGTCGACCCACCTCGAACGATTGCAGTCGACCGATTTGAATTCACTATCGATTAATGTAGCTGAATCAAAGTTAGACTCAGTAAAGTTGGATCCTATGACTGAGCAACGCTGGATTAGTGCTCTGGAGAATATTGATCTAGCGATAATTGATCCAAAGATTTGGACGTCCTGAAACTTGCAAGCAACAAAAAGGCACTCAGAAAAGTTAGATTTGACTATTTGATTCTGACTAAAGGTGCTTTCGTTAAAGCTGCAATTTAAATAACGCGCCGATTCAAAAGAAACCTGAGTAAAGTCACATTTAATCATCAGCCCCCTGCATACAGATAAGGGCAGCCACAGGGCCTCAGAGAGATTTACCTCGTTCAGGGCAATATTATCCCAGACTATCTCCTTGAACGACGCCCCATTAATTTTGCATTGGTTAAGCGCCGTGTCTAACAATTCAGACTTATCCCATCGACATCCGCTTAGATCACTATTATTAATCACCGATTTTCTAACTTTGCTTCCTTCAAATAACGCAGACGATAGATCACAGTCAGTGAAACAAACGCTTTCAACTTCTTTTCCTCTGAAATTAGCCCGCGAGAAATCAGTGTCCACGAAAGAGGCCCCTTTTAAATGAGCGTCTCTCATATCGCAATCAGAGAAATCACATCCAGAAACTACAGCGCCTGCAAAATGGACCTTCGTCAGGGAACAATCGACAAACCTAACTCTAGATAGAATTACTCCGTTGAAATCCAACCCTTCTAGGTCGTCTTCCAAGGAAACATTCTCAATCGGCAATCTCAACCGGATCGAGCTAAGCAACTCTTCTCGTTTCATCTTCTAATCTCTGTAGCTTTAATGGCATGATATTTCTTGCGTCAGCGTAATTAGTTCCTGAAAAATCCGCGAGCAAGACATCAGACTCGAAAAAATTCGTTTGGTGTAAATCCGCTTCAACAAAACTAGCGCCTGAACATTGCGAGGAATAAACGGCAGCGTCTCTAAGTAAGGCACCCTCAAAATCTGCTTCGTGAATAAGGCAGTCGTTAAAAACGCTCTTACTCATATCGCTGTGCATGAGCTTCGTGTTCCCAAAATCACAACGAGAGAATCTAGATCGCTCGAACGAGCTAGAACCGGCATAGACTCCCCGCAACCCACAATCTTCAAACTGGCTTCCATGAAATTTCGAGCATGATAAGAACGTCTGTCCTGCAAACTGACATCCTTGAAATAACGTGTCTTCCCCCAAAGAAAACTGGGTATCGGTATTGTAAAGAGCGACCTTGCTCAAGCTCGCTCTGTCCCATAAAGAAAACATAAGGCTAGAATGCACGAACACAGAACGTTCGATCTTACAATCTGTGAAATCTCCACCACGCAAATCGCATTGCAGAAACGAACTATCTATGATGGCGGACCCGAGAAAACTGCTAGTTTTTATGGAGCCTTCATTCGCGTTCACACATTTAATATTGCAGTTATCAAAAGTTGAGGCTTCCAAATTTGCTTGCATCAAAAATGCTCGAGAGAGGTCTGCACCGTCAAAAGAAACCGATGATCCCGAGATCGATGACAGATTAGTATTTTCTAAATTAGCATCGGAAAAATCAGCGAAAGAAACTAGAGCGCCGGTTAGAGATGCCCCGGAGAGATTGGCGTTCTTAAAGATTGATCTCTCGACACTGACTCCTTCAAAAATGGATCCTCCAAGATCTTTACCAGAAAAATCTATGCCGCTGAGATCGGCACCCGAGAAATCTCTGTCAGTTAGACTCTCGTTTTTTTCAATAAGATCTAACATGACCGATCGCAAAGCATTGCCTGCCAATTTTGACCGAAGCCTACTCTCTTGGCTCACAGTCACCGCCAAGCCTTTTCCCATGAGCTCATTTTTTTTCAACTTGGAAAAGTCTTCGTCCGACATCGGATCCGGGAAGTTCGTTTCAGATAACAGGTCGGGAAGAGGAGTTTCCGCACTGGTGCTAGCCAAGGCTTCTTCGTACTGATTTTCAATATTTTTAAGTTTGTCCGCAGGGGAGCTTCTATCTCGAGCTTGCTTAACCGCCTCATTTACAAATTCTAATTCATCAAAGTTTTCGCTTTCAAAAGATGGGACAGAAGCAAGTTTTTCCTTAATTGGTTCATTGAGATATTCGTTAGCGGCTTGGAGACTTTTATTGCTCTCTTCAAGCAGAGGAGTCAGGTCTAAATCAGAACTATTTAAAGCCTCGGGGGTAATCACAGACTCGGGATTTACGAGCGAGGGACTCAAATTATCTGGAATCTCAATCTTATTTTTCTTGCGCATTTCTTGCTTGTAGCTCTCCCAATCATCGGACAGGGATTTATTTACTCGATCGGCTTCGTCAGATTGTGCGTTTTTTTCGAGCAAAAGAGCGTCGGGGCTTTTTTTTGGAGAAAGATCCGAGTCTCTCATAATACAACCGAGTGCAGTCTCTGAGTTAGTCCGATCTTTCAGCGCATTCTCGTAATAAATAGATCCTCTGGGGGCATCCAAAATGTGCTCGTAAGCCAAGAGCAAACTCTCTATTTGGTTGCTTGGATATCTATCTTTTGTTTCAACCTCACCTCTATAGATCAGAACACCGAGATCGCTCTCGGGCAGGAAGACAATTGTCTCTAACTTCATAATAATTTCACTGAATCTAGCGGTGTCCTCAAGAAAGCATCTCGTTCTCAAGCCAGGCAGCGTACCTTTTAATAAGGGTGATTCCCTATGCAAATTTTTTAAGGAAAACTCCTCATCTCCACACCAATCCTCATCTACTTGCTGATCGTTTTGAGCTCGATTGTATAGATCAAACTCAAGATCCTTTGGTAAATCTGGAAACTGGTTCTGAAAATAATCTCCATCATAGGTGCCAGCAAAAATTTTTCGGGAAGGACTAGAAATATCGAGTGGTCCGAATCCGACTGGCGCTTGCGTTTTTGTAGGGGAGAAGAAGTTCCGATCTACATATTCAAAATTAGGCAAAGAAACATTAATCGAACCGTCCCTATCTTCGGTCATCATGCCGGTTCCATTTAAATTAATGGGATCATTAGGTCCTCCCCAAGCCCTTTCCCACTGCAGAGGCATAGACAAAAAGGATGCTGGCTTACTTGCTCGTTTTCGAAGAAATTTCTTTTGCCAAACCCTGTCTCCAATAACTCGTATTTTCTTTTGCAATCGGCCAACGGAAAAGGATGCCTCTAAGTCAGAGACAGGCAGCTCGCCTGGGGCGTGGACTTTTCCAAAAATTAAAACCTCGTTACGACCCTTAGGCATTCCCTCATCTAGATATTCCTCTAGCCCCATGCTTTTTTTTGTCAGAGACCAACCAGTAGTTTCATTGAAAATAGATGCAGGATTTTTTAGATCAAAAAAAACCAGAGGAGACACAACAAACTTATGTTTCCCCTCTTTAGAATAGGTGCGGTGTAATACGCCAAGATTTTTCGGTTTAAATACTCTCATGTGATCAAAGCACCATTTTTAGGGCTGATAAAATCTCCATATCAGTGCCCGTTAACTCAATCTTTAAGCTGCCTGGACCATTTTTAATATCAGAACTCGCACCAATGTTTTGAACAGAAGTGGAAATACCCACCGCAGATATATTGGTAGAAACACCGGTTGTAGAGATATTAGTAGACGTTCCCGTCGCCGAAATATTGTTTGACATTCCTGTTGCTGATTGGCTCTCAGAAGAGCCGGTCAGGGAAGAGTGAACACTGACTCCAGTGACAGAACCGCTGGCTGATGCCCCTACAACGGAACCACTTGCCGTTGCCCCCGTGATTGATGTGCTCGCGCTTGTTCCGGTGATCGATGAACTGATAGTCGCCCCGGTTACCGAAGAATTGGCGGAAGAACCTATAACTGAGGAATGCGCCGAATCGCTTACAACCGAGGAGCTATCACTGTTCCCTGTTTGAACAGAGACACTTTTTGAGTCTCCATTATGAATTGATTTGCTTTCAGTTTTCCCATTGATAAGGGAGCTGTTCACAGAACACAATTGGTCCTCTCCGCTGCCATTGTGGACGGATACGCTCTCTGATGTTCCATTAGAGATTGATTTACTGAAGGTGTTGCCTATTGTGAGAGAATGAGAGTATTGCACGTAATCATTTAAATCTCTGTCGTCACTATCATCTGCTGGCGGCAAAAGCTGGTGGTCACCCGTAAAAGAAAAATTGTGACTTTTACCCGTGAGGCTGTAATTAAAAGAATCGCTTTCGCTGAATGACACATGGTTGTACTGCCCTGTCGCTCGCTTATCATCGACGATGTCTTGAGCTCGCTTTAATGGTGTCTTTTTGTTGCCACCCATGCTGATACTTGTCGAATCACCGTAGTTGGTGTTGAAACTGTTGCCCACGGACGTATGAACTGTATACCCCTCTGGCATGATATTGCTGCTTCCTTTTGACTCGAGCGTCTGCTGAATTTCTGGAACCTCGGTTTCGTCGCTGGATTTCCCTACCATGACAAAGCTCCCAATCTCTGGCACGGTTGTCATATGACTGGCAAGTTTGATCCAATGCCTTTCTGTTTTGTCTTGTGCATTTACAAAGCGAACAAAAACACCTTTGCAACTATAAGATTGAGATCTTCTATTTGCTTCGGACTCTTCAACATACTTAAAATCTTTAGTGTCATGATCAAATACTGTTGATTTTTTAAAGTACTTTCTCTGAGTGTGCTCCATGGATTCTTTTTTAATTGAACCGGGCCCTTCAACTACTACGGCTAATATATTTCCTTGATGGTCCCCACTGGATTCAAACTTCGTTACAAGGCCTTTGGCGTCTACCGCACTAAACTGATTGCTATAGGATCCATCCACAGAAGCATTGTGGGAAACAGAGACAGCAACAAATAATCGCTCACTCAATTCGGGTCGAACCGGGCTCTTCTCTGACTGCTTATTTTTTTTCTTAAACGCGCTGCTTTTCTTGCTACTTTCAGAATAAGAGGAAGACACTTCACTGACGCTCTTACCCTTATGGTGATCAATCGGGCTTAACTCTAAATCAGACTCTGAGATCACTTCCCGGACGTTGAAGAAGTGGCCTGGTTTCAAGTCACTGCAACCACTCTTACCATCGAGGGACGCTTTCCCAGCTGAGATTTTTTTATTCGCCGTATCTGATCTTTTTTTAGCCTCATAATCAGTCGCGCCATATTGAACCACGTGCATCTGCTCCATATTGAGCAGAGGTTTTTTAAAGTCGTCATTCTCGTAATAATCGACGATCGATGTATTAACCTCTTCCCATGTAGCGTGCTTCTGAGCCAACATAGTATGAATACCCGCCGTCGTCAGATTCTCTTGATATTTGAAGTCAGAAATATAATCGTCCCGCTCTTGACCTCCTTCCGAGTATGAAAGCAGCAGAGACTTGATTTTTTCGTCGTCCTCCTCTGTAAAACCATATTGATTAATCTTGCGCTCGTAGATCGGTTGATAAAAAGCTTGGTCGGTAATGACCATCTGTTGATTAGTGTCAGTGTGTTTAAAATAATAAAATAAGTTAACTTTCTTCATAAGTCCGCTTATGAAATCAAGATCGGTTTCACCAGTCTGGATCCAGTCTTGCTTTCGATAATTCGCTAGGCCAAGAGAGTGAAACTCCGCTGCTATCGCGTTGTCCCTGAGCACCGATTTGACAACATCAACGATGGTTTTAGCTTCAAATATTCGGTAATGGCTCTGCAAGCCAAGACGGAAAATCGCGGGTTTAACCTCTAGGTGATACTTCCCACGCTCAGCCATGGCAAAACCTGTCACAATTCCATTGAAAAACGAAATAGGTCTACGCTTTTTATCAGTTTCGCTACCCGGATAATTGCCCCGACTTATATCCATCTCAGTTTCTGGCAACCCAATTCGAATCGAAATTTTACTGCCAATGATTTCATCAAAAAGAAAAGAATCTCCTTCCTTTTCGCTAAAATTCTCCTTAAAAGACTGCGCAGTAAAATCGCGCTTGCCACCTTGAATAGGGTGGGCTTGGGGGTTTAAACCGGAAAGACGAGCACCTCGTATCTGATTAGCGTCATGAGGGGGACCTCCCGAAACATAATCATTAGCAACACACTCTAAATTATATGTGTAAGGTTGCGAGATTTCTTCACTTCCGGAAAAGCTTTGTAATCTCATGATAGAGTCATCGATGGTCCGCCCTCCGCTAAGCGTGATAAGCATATCCAAGCTACATCGAGGCTTTGTTTGGCTATATTTTATCTCTTCAACCCACAGGTTTTTATTCTCAGGATTTTTCATCAAGCCGCCTCATTTTTATCGGCCTCAGTAATCGAAGGCTTAATTACGAATTTCGGAAAATTTTCGGTTCGCTTCGAACCACCAGCAGTTCTTAACCAAGATGTATGCCCAAGCCTAAATTCATCTTCTATTTTTGCGTTTGAAACCTTTTCCCAAAGCAAAACAATCTCGACATTTATTTCGTAGAGACCATCAATGAGCGCAGAGGCTAAACGGCAAAAATCTTGGTGTTCTGCTCCGCCAGGCAAAAGAGCTAGGCATCTGTCCCTTGAATCAACGAACAATTGAAGACTTATTCGGCTTGAATGATCCCAGTATTTTCTACCAAGCGCCCCGCCTGCACCAAGCATCAAACCACTCCCTAGTTTTGCGCGGTATGTTTTGGGTAATTCCCGCCAGGAACCCTCGCAAGGCTCTAACTTAATTCGTATCCCTAAAGTTTCGGTGAGAATATTTCTAAGCAGCGAATAATTAATACGGCGATTCGCAAGGGCTACCGAAAATGTCTTCCAAAGCTCCCCATATCTTTGAGGAAATTTTTCTGAGAGTGTCTCATTAGTAGGGAGACCGGACACAGCCTCGAAAAGCTTTTTGTGAGAATAGTCGCTCTTCGACCCATTAAAAAGCATAGGGTTGAAGATTTTTTTCATCTCAAAGAGAGAATGCAAAAGCCGGTCATTAAAAACATTTATGAAATCGTTTGGACCTCGATTTCCTTCAGCTTCTTCTCTATATAATAATTCAGAGAAAATATCTGGAAGCGGACCATTCTGAGAACAAAGATTGAAGCCATTTACAGTCATGTTCAGCTCAGACTTAGAACTCTGCTCGTTAAACTGAACATCCTCGATAAAATTAGCTTTAAAGGCAGCAGAATTTTCTCCCTTCATGCGCAAGGCGCTAAAAGCCCCATCATGTTCTTCTGAGCTCTCTAGAAGTCGAAGCGCCTGGAAAAAATTGAATTCCTGACCCATCGCTCGTAGGTCTTTTACGCTAGTATTTTGTGTCCAGTCATTGGTTGCCATTTGAATACTCTTTCATTGCCTAGCTTAAGTTC
>CAJWLI010000064.1 GCA_913043075.1 uncultured Gammaproteobacteria bacterium | reverse complement strand
GATCCAAACCCGTTATTCTCTCATGGCTACCCACTTTTTTTGTTGAGTTGTTAAATCGCCGCGATAGAGCGGGATAGAGGATATCGTTAACTAATGTCGATTTGCCTGCGCCTGATACTCCGGTAACAGCCACCATAATTCCGAGGGGGAAAGAAACATCGAGTTTTTTAAGATTATTCTCATTAGCGCCCTTTAATTTTATTTCTCCTTGAGCTTTTCGTCTTTCCCTATCGCTCCTTACTGATTCTTTCCCTGAGAGATAAGCCCCGGTAATCGACTTGCGGTTTTTTGCTAGGCTTTTCGGAGTACCTGAATGAATCACCTCTCCGCCACGAATCCCTGCTCCGGGTCCAAAATCTATGACGTAATCAGCCGACTGAATCGTCTCCTCGTCGTGCTCAACGACAACAACGGTGTTGCCGATATCCCGCATTCTCTTTAACGTAGCAAGAAGCTTTTCATTATCTCTCTGGTGAAGGCCAATGCTTGGCTCGTCAAGAATATATATTACCCCTGACAACTCAGAGCCTACCTGAGATGCAAGTCTTATTCGTTGTGATTCGCCGCCTGATAAACTTGGGCCTAGTCGGTCCAGTGAAAGGTAGGCGAGTCCAACTGAGTTGAGAAAGCCAAGGCGATTTGTTATTTCCTTTAAGAGTTCAGATGCAATTTCGGCGTCAGACCCAGTAAGCGCCAGGGTGGAAAAGAAATTGTATGTCTGGTCAATGGTCCAAGAATTTATGTCAACAATCGACTCGCCAGAAACTTTCACAGCACTGCTTTCTTTGCAGAGCCTGCTGCCATCGCATTCAAGGCAAGGTGCAGTCGCGAGGAATTGTGAGTACCATCTCTTCATCCCGTCCGATTTGGTATTTTTAAACCGCCGCATAAGACTGTTTAGAATTCCTTCGAACCTGGAAAGCGAGCTTCCATGTCTCCCCCAATTAATCTTATAGCGCTGATCACCAGAGCCATTTAAAATTATTCCCTTTTCTTTCTTTGAAAAATCTTTCCACTTTTTATCTAGTGGAACCCCGAGCTCGTCAAAGACTTGGAAATAAAAAATCGCCCTCATTGATTTCCTGTCTGTATCAATCCGCCCTACGGGCTTGAGAGCTCCTTCTCTTAGAGTAAGGTTTTCGTCTGGGATAACGAGATCCCTATCGAAGGTAACTTCGGTCCCAAGCCCATTGCATTTTTGACACATTCCTTGGGGACTATTGAAGGAGAAGGATTGAGGAGTCAATGTCGGGAAGGAAATGTCGCAAGACTTGCATGAAAGGGCCTCCGAGAAAAGCAAGTCTGAATCATCGTTCAAAGACGCTATCAAGCTTCCGTTACCCATTAGGAGAGCGGTTTCAACTGACTCGGTTAGCCTCTCTTCGACGCCATTTTTTAGAACCAGGCGGTCTACTACAGCCTCTACCGTGTTTTTTTTTCTTTTATCGAGATTTTCAATGTCAGCAATCTTTATGATTTCACCGTTGATTCTGAGCCTCGTGAATCCTGAGGTTTTCGCTTCTTCAATAAGTTCTTTTTGTTCTCCCTTTCTATTCACGAGAAGAGGAACTAAAACAGTGAGCCTGGAGCCAGATTCCTTTTTCAAAAGCGTTCTTACGATTCTATCTGCGGATTGCTGTTCAACCGGAGCATCGCACTTGTAGCAATGTTGCTTTCCTATCCGCGCGAAAAGGACTCTGAGATAGTCCGATATTTCAGTGATTGTGCCGACAGTCGACCGAGGATTTCTTGAGGTGGTTTTTTGTTCAATCGATATGGTGGGTGACAGCCCCCGGATAGTCTCATACTTCGGTTTTTCCATTTGACCGAGAAACTGACGCGCGTAGGCTGACAAAGACTCAACGTATCTTCTTTGGCCTTCCGCATAGAGTGTGTCGAACGCTAGGGAAGACTTCCCGGAACCGGAAACTCCTGTGAGAACTACCAGTTTCCTTTTAGGGATATCCACGTTGATGGACTTGAGGTTGTGCTCTCTTGCTCCCCTAATTTGGATGTGATCCAGTTCTCCACTCGCGGTTTTCAATGCTTTCCTTAGCTTATCTCGTACATCAAGGTTTACGCTCGTTCAAATCTAAAAGATCAAGAGAAAGCCGAAGATTATGTTTAGTCGAAAAAAATCTAAGAATGTGCAAACTGCATCCATTTTGGCTATGTTACCCATCCTGATATCGTAACAATCTTTTAACTCGAATCCAAAGGAGCAACATCTTGACTCAATCCGTTACCGCTTGCCTGATCATAATAGGAAACGAAATTCTTTCTGGACGCACACAGGATACAAATTTAAAACATCTGGCTCTTAGTTTGAATGAGCTAGGCGTGAAATTGGTTCACGTCCGGGTCATCCCAGATGAAGAAAGAATAATTGTTGAAACGGTCAATGAGTGCAGAGGCTCTTTCGATAATGTTTTCACCACCGGTGGCATCGGTCCTACCCACGATGATATTACAGCGGATTGCATCGCCTTGGCCTTTCAAAAGAGGCTTATCATAAATCAAGAGATCAAAGAGATCATTGAACGGAGAGAAGCGCCCCCAGAGGTCATGGAGACTAGGATGCGCATGGCAAGAATTCCCGAGGGCGCTACGCTAATTCAAAACCCAACCGGTGGCCCACATGGGTTTCAAGTCGAGAATGTTTTTGTGCTAGCTGGAGTTCCTATGGTCATGCAGGCGATGTTGAGCACTATAACAAAAGAGAGATTGGGAGGAGGCGAGCCAACCCGTTCACTGACGGTCGGCGCCTATCTTAGCGAGGGCCAGATAGGTAAAAAGCTTGGAATGATTCAGGAAAAACACCCTGACATTGATTTGGGAAGTTACCCTTTTTACAACGAGGACGGATACGGCACAAATTTAGTCATGCGAGGAACAGACATGGTTGCTCTTAAAGCTATTTTTGAGGAGGTGCATCAAATGATTTTGAGTTTTGGAGTGGAACCGATCAAAGAGTAAGCTAAAACAATCTTTGTTGGTGGTCTCTCTTCGATCGCCTTGGCAATCATCTATTGAGTAGTTTGGAGTAGATTTATGAATTGGTGGTTAAAAAAATGCCTTTATCGTCTAGCCCATCTAATAATGGGCATTGTGATCAAAAGAATTAATGTACCGGAGCCTGAATTGTTGACGGGTGATGGCAGCATTAAAAAGTTGCCAGCTCAGCTAAAAAAATCAAACGTTCGTAGGGTTTTAATAGTCACCGACAAAGGAATTTCGGATCTTGGTTTAACTTCAGGCCTTATCGCGGAGCTAGAGAATATGGATATCCTCGTGACTGTGTTCGACGGTGTGCAGGCGAATCCGACTATTGAAAACATTGAAGATGGCTTAAAGATATATTCGCGCTCCTGCTGCGAGGGGATTATCGCATTTGGAGGGGGTTCCCCGATTGACTGCGCTAAGCTCATAGGAGCAAGGGTGAGCAATTTTGAAAGATCTGCGGTGCAAATGCGTGGTGGCTTTAAAATACCTAAAAAATTGCCTCCCTTGTATGCGGTTCCTACCACCGCAGGAACTGGCTCTGAGTGTACGCTGGCTGCCGTGGTCACTGATCCCGAGAATCGTGAAAAATTTAGCGTTGCGAGTCCCTATATTGTGCCACGCTCAGCGATCTTGGATCCTGAGCTAATGATCTCTTTGCCTCCTCACATTACAGCGCATACCGGCATGGATGCGCTTACTCATGCCGTGGAAGCATACATCGGAAAAATCGGCACATCTTACACCGACGCTCAAGCGGAGAAGGCCGTCAAGATTATTTTCGAAGATCTTGAAATTGTATTTAAGAATGGTAAGGACCTGCAGCGACGTGCCAACATGGCTATGGCATCTTATTGCGCTGGTCTAGCTTTTACTCGGGCGCTAGTTGGTTATGTTCATGCGATTGCTCACAATTTAGGCGGCCTCTATGGTGTCCCCCACGGTAAAGCAAATGCAATCGTGCTTCCCTATATTCTTGAATTTTCGAGAGAAGCTTGCCAAGTAAGACTCGCTAGATTGGCCGTGGTTGCAAAGCTCGGTGATAGCTCCGAGCCAAAAAAAGAACTCTCTATTCGTTTCATCGAAAAAATAAAAGCCATGAACGCAGATATGGACATTCCTTCAAAAGTGGATGAACTTAAAGACGCGGATATTGCTCTTATTGCCCGCAGAGCCCTCCGGGAAGGTAATCCGGGATATCCTGTCCCAAAGCTAATGAATCAAAGAGACTGCGAGAATATTTTGATGCGCCTGCTCCCTTAAATTGAGAATGACTAATTTCCTTCACGCGTTGGTATATTTTGGGCGCCGCTTTTCAACAAACGCTCTCATTCCTTCTTTTGCATCCTCAGTCTTGGAGCACATTAATTGGTTTCGGTTTTCCAATGCCATCGCTGCTTCCAATCCTGCCGCGTCAATAGCCATGTTTAGCCCTTCTTTAGTGAGCCGAAGACCCATTGGCGAGGTTGCGAGCATTTCATTGATGTAGGTTTCGGCAGCCTTCTCTAAGTCTTGGTCTGGAACAACCTCGGACACCAAGTTTGTTGAAAGAGCTCGCTCGGCATTAATAAATCGTCCGGTGAGCATAAGCTCCGAAGCAACGGATGTCCCGACAAGTCTTGGAAGAAAATAACTGGATCCCATGTCACAAGCAGATAATCCTATTCGAATATAAGCCGCGTTCATCTTTGAGCTCTCGCCCGCGATCCGAATGTCAGATGCTAAAACAAAAGAGAAGCCCCCGCCGCAGGCTGGTCCATGAACAAGTGAAATTATTGGTTGAGGGCAGCGACGCATGCGGATGTATACCTCGGCGAGGTAGCCCTGGAACCCCATCCCCCCTGAAAAAGGCTGCTCGTAGGTTCGGGCTTGAGAGGCTTTAATATCCAAACCAGCACAAAAACCTCTGCCCGCGCCGCGAAGCACGACAATTCGAGTTGAATCGTTCTCCATTAAATTGCCAAAGTAATCTCGAAGTTCGGTAACCATGGGAGTGGTTATGGCATTCAGACTTTCCGGTCTATTCAATGTAACCCAATCTACTTGATCTTTTGTTTCAACGATAATGTTCTCGTAATCCGACACTGATTGCTCCTCCTAAATACTTGGCTCTTCTTGAAATTAACGCTTGATCCTATCTACGGGTAAACTATAAACCATGTCTCTGAAAAAATTCTTTAGATCTGTCATCAACCGATGGTTTAAGTCCTAGATTTTTTGATTATCTTTAATCAACGGTTCGTGGTATATCAATCGCTTAGATAATTTTATTAGACTCAGGATGCCTCCGTGTTTGTTCGTTCCGTGATGTTCTTTGCAGTTTTACTCCTTTTTCATCTGCTGTTTTTCGCGTATCCGGTAATCCGAATTTGCGACTGGTTAGGTCTTAATTCTGTGACTTCGCTGGTTATCTTTTTGCCTCTATTCTTTAGCCAGGTTATAAGCCGTCTAATTATTCGTAAATCAGCTAAAAATTTTATTTGGATTAGATACGCGGCAGATTTTTTTCTAGGCCTTAGTCCATTTCTACTGTTCAGTGTCGTCTCGTTCGAATTTGCAATTTTTTTCCAGCAATTCGATGAGGGCTTGGCTGCTCAATTCTCTCTAGCGCTCTCACTGTTAATTGGGTTTTGGGGGCTTTTCTCGGCGGTGGTTCCGAGAGTTAAAACAATTCAGCTCAGGACCGAAAAAATCGAAGACGATTTTGATTTTGTCCAAATCTCGGATGTTCACATTGGGTCTCGATCCAGAGTATTTCTTGAGCGCTTGGTTGAAAAAATCAACAGTTTGAACCCAAAATTTTTGTGTATTACTGGCGATTTCATTGATGCGACTGGGGTTAATAGATCAGAACTTGTCTCACTTCAGAAACTCGATTGTCCGATTTTTTTCTCTATCGGAAATCATGAGCGTTATGAAGATTTAGATAAAATCCTAGAACGGTTAGCGTCGCTTGGAGTAACTATCTTGCGTTCTGAAGTTGCTCATCCTAGCAAGGAGATCCAATTGATTGGTATTGATGATCAGGAAGATGTTAAACAGGTTGATACTGAGCTTAAAAAGATCAATTTTTCGGAGAACGTCTTTACAATTCTGATGTACCACCGACCCAAGGGTTTTGAAGATGCTGAAAAAGCGGGCATTGACTTGATGCTCAGCGGCCACACTCACAAAGGACAAGTTTTCCCGTTTAATCTTGTAGTGAAAAAGGTTTTTCGGTATGTGTCGGGCTTACATCGTTTGGGTAGTTCCTTGTTATATGTTTCCCAAGGGACAGGCACTTGGGGGCCTGTAATGAGAGTTGGGTCTTTTTCAGAAATCACTTTGTTTGAGGTAAAGAATGAGCCTAAAGCTGCTTAGAAGACAATCGCTACTTCATTTTTTCTGTTCGGTAAAATAAAAAGAAACACCAAGTAGAGAAAGCCGTCATAAGGTGCCAAGCCGCGTGAGCTTGAAATATTGAGTCCGGGTCACAAAGAGGGTGTCCCGGTTTCCCTGTTTCCCAGATAATAAAAGCCAAAAAGTAGCTAGCCATTCCAAGCCAGAACCAGGGACGGTAAGTCCTCTCGGACTTGGCTGGTTGTTTCGAAAAAATAGCAGGGACCCAAAAGAAGACAACCCACCAATAGTTTTCGGGAGTTTGCAGCATATCGGTCGGTGTTATTCCAAAAGCGGCTGCGACTGCGAATCCAATAAATCCTGACACCCAACGGAGCGTTGGGGACCAAAAACGGTGCAAACTTTCACTGATTACCCAGAGAACGATTGAGAGACCGAACAAGTCTAGGTTGATCCCCATCCCCTCACCGAATAGACCACGGCTAAACGCATAAGCGAAAATTAGGACGGAGTATGCAAGAAAAAACTGTTTTCGTGTCCAGTCGGCAAGTTGAGACACATTTATCAGCCACGGGAGCACAATGTACATTACCATGCTCAAATTGTCTGCCCAGGCCCCCCAAGCCGTATGAGTTCCGTGCATGAGCAGAGAACCTGGCCCCAGCCATATCGATACACTCGCGTAGAGCAGTGCAATGCTATTAAAGCCATGAAAATTAGAAGCTTTCTTTTTCTGAAGCTGATCTCTTCCTAAAATCCATAACATTAGGAGCCCAGCGACCATAAACCCGATGTTACTCAATGCATTGATAGGTTCGTGAAATAGTCCCGCCGCGACTCTCTCACACCATCTAGAAATTTCACCTATACCCTGTTCCCAGCTTGCTGGCTCTCCCCATCCATTTGCTCCGACAAAGATGTAGAGAATAAAGAAAATTACTACAGTCCCAAGTCCAATCAAGAATGGCGTTTGTGTTTCTAGGGTCGCAACTACAGAAAAGCGTCGCATAAATCTTTACTGCTTTCTTATCGAGAGATACAAGTATATGACGAGTAATACCTAAATAGACATAAAAACTATGACCTCGGTTATGATATTTGTAAAAACTAAGGGTGTTCTATGCAGTCTTTTACTATCGACGAGTTATTGCCTAAAAAAAATATCACCGAGCTTAAAAAACGCATCAGTGAGACGATCTGGTCTGATTCGATCGGAGAAGATACCTGGGATTATGGGGTGCCTTTGTCTTGGCTTCGAAAAATGGCTGATTTTTGGGTCAACGAATGGGATTGGGATGGTGTTTCGGAAGAAATGGACCGTTGGCCGCACAAAATTTCGACGATAGATGGTTTGCCTATACACTTCATTCACGCGAAGGCCAAAGATCCAGAGGCGCCAGCAATTATTTTGTCTCATGGTTGGCCGTGGACTTTTTGGGACTTCCGAGATGTTATCGGACCATTATCTCGGCCGGATGATTTCGGTTTCAATGGTCAACAGCCCTTTAGTGTGGTGGTTCCTTCGCTTCCCGGATTCGGTTTTTCTGCACCTCTTAGGAAGGCC